>NZ_CP096016.1:3930000-4230000 GCF_023650515.1 Alkalimarinus coralli | reverse complement strand
CGTAGATAATTCCTCCTATGACCCAATAAAACAGGCAGTAGCCCAGTTTTTGATAACAAACTGCATTTTCCAGAGAAAAAATTTCGCCGTTCTCATAATTTCTAAATAGGCGGATCAACGTGCTTAATGCGTATAGAAAAATACCTGAAATAAATAAGCTTGCGACTATCGCCAATAGCCGCGTCATGTTTGACAGTGGCTCTGATGTTAAGGATTCAATATCCAGGCTAAGCTCAACAATGCCAGCACTGGTCAAAAAATCGTACGGGGTTTGAACCGTCAACCAAAAGTAAATCATAGCGGAAGGAACAAACGGAAATAAGAACTGCAGAAACAGGCGAACTCTTCGGCTTTGCTTTTGAATGTTATGCATTGCTTAATACCTCCTATTTGAATAAGAGGAGTGTAAGCAACAAAAAACCACTAATCAATAATTATTTATCGTTTATCGATAATAATTTAATATTTTATTTAATTCTCCTACCCGCCAGAAATTCGCTAACGGTCATTTTCATTGCTGCGTCTAATCGCTTTATTAAGTTTGCTGATGACATCATCACTCACCTTTTTTGAACACAGGATATAGCGTGGATCTCCCTCTGGCACATCTTTCAGCTTCTGTGTTTTAAATTTAGACCGCTGCAAGCCTGAGGAAAGCAGTGCATGATCAACATCTTCAGGTGCAATCAGCAAATAATCAGCTTTACGGCTATCCAGGGCATGCAAAAGATCAGATCTATCCATCGCCAGAATAAGCCGCCTGGGTTTCAGTTGATCGACTAACCGATCAACATAGTGCCCATATGAATATGCCTCTTTAACCAGCATCACTTTTTTACTGTCGTTAAATAGTTCTTCCAGGCTCTCTGCTTCAATAGGGTTATCTTTCCTGGTTAGTGCGATCAGCGGTTTGTCAATGTAAATCGGGTCTGTGTATTTTGCATAGTTTTGCCGGTGGCCATTGCTAAGCCAACCAACCAGGCAGTCTTTGCCATGGTTTTCTTTCAATATATCAAGCTGCTTGCTAGCGGGTGTTTGTTTCCAGCTAAAGCGAATACCGCTTGCTTTAAACGCATCGCTTGCCGCCGTAGCGGCTAGTCCGAACACACCATTGTTCCCTTTGTTAAGGTAGGGAGGCCGATCATAATAATGCAGATAAATAGGCGATGGTAAAGCGCCCTGTTCTCCCCAAAAGTAATGGCTCTCAAGTTCGCTATATCGCCCTGTTCGCTTAAGCCTGGCAAGGCCATGATTAAATGCCTCTTTGATACTTTCGTCTTTGAAGGCGATACGGTAATAGGTTTTTTCCGGAAGTAGTGGGTGGTTGGCTATTTCACCCGTGGTGATAAAGTCTTCAGATAGCGCCCGCCGGTACCAGTTGAAGACAAAGTGATCAATAACCAACAAATCAATGCGGTGAGACCAGAACATCTTGTTCTGGATTAGCTGATTATCAAATTCGAGATATGAAGGAGAGGCACCATCTTCAGTGGCAAGATTGTACTCTTCACCGAGCACTTTGTGTGCGCCTTTCCAGGCCGAAAAGCGGCGCCCTCTAAGGTCTGACAGAGAACTGAGTTTTATTTTATCTTCGGCACGGGAAATAATTGAATTCTGGAAACCAATATAAGGCTCGGAATAATACAGGCCATCATCAGCCCCGACCAACCCGGCTGCGCCATCGGTTCTCCCATACGCAATGGCGTTACGCAAGAATGCCCGCTCAAAAAAGTCGACCTTCAGCGTGTAACCTTTAACGGCCAATGCCTCTCTGACGATATCGACTTCGAGTCCCCGCCCCTCGTCTTCAATGACATAGGGTGGCTTATGGGGTGAAAATGCAATCGAGACCTCCGTCGCATTTAGCGATGGAGCAAATAGCCCGAGGAGGCAGAATACTGTCAATAGCGTCTTAAAAATCAAAATGGCAGCCTGATAGTCTTCAGCATCAAGGCCTCGGACATAAACCCGTAACCAGTCAATACAGACTTGGAGGACTCGATATTATATTTGCTAAGTAAGAGCTATTTTAGACTATTTAGACAAAAAGAAAATGAAGTCCCCTTGCCTGGCTCGCTCTCAACAGCGATTGCACTGCCATGCAGCTCTATGATTCGGCGCGTAATAGCAAGACCTAAGCCGCTATTGGCACGCTCGTGTTTTCCGCGCTGTTCTTGGTTATCAGGTGTACGTCCACGATAGTGCGCCTCAAATATGTGTGGAATATCCTCTGGTGAAATACCTGACCCGGTATCGGTTACGCTCACCTGTAGTTGCTCACCCTGTCTGGAGATATCAATGCCTACCGAGTCTCCTTCACTGCAATGCCTGATCGCATTATCAACCAGATTGGTAAAAACCCGCTCCAACTTTTCAATATCTGCGCAGGCAATCAAAGAGGGGTCTTTTGGGTTTACATCCAACCGAATACCGTGCTGCTGAGCGTCGAGTTGCAGCTTCTGTAAAACATCCTGCGCCAACTCGGCAATAGACACCGGCTCCATCGTCAACTGAGTATTGTCGGCATCAAGGTGCGCCAGCTCAAACAACTGCTCTACCAGACGACTTACTTGCTGGGCGTTGTTGGCCGCCACGCGTATAAGCTCTGCGCTTTCATCCTCGGTCAGGCTGTTTTGTTTCAACTGCCAGGTCTCAAGGTAACCTTGCAGAGCGGCAAGCGGCGTGCGCAAATCATGAGAGACATAGGAGATTAGCTCTCGCCGCAGTTCATCGGTGGTTCTCACTTTTTCATACTGCTGTTTCAAGGTGCTGGCCATAGCGTTAAATGTTGCGCCGAGTCGCTGAATCTCATCCGTTGACTGCTCGTCCCAATCAGAGCTTGGCAATACCCCTTTATCAAACCCCTCTGAACGGAACTTTTTCATATCCGCCGTCAATTTCCGCAGTGGTCGGGTTAGCATTGCAAAAAGCAGCAAAACAACAATCAAACTAAACAACAGCGCCGCAAACAGCCCCCATACGCTCAATTTAATGATGTGGCTACTCTTCAGCAGATCGACGGTACTGTCATAAATTTCCCCGCCAATGATGATATAAAGATAGCCTTTTAGCTGGTCATTCTGTTTTATTTCAGCCACTGAGAATATTTTTTGACGGAACCGTGAACGAGGGTCATCTCCCAGTATGGGAAGTACTTCCGTACCCGAAAGGAATTGCCTAATGGGTGCCAAGTCGACTTTTTTACGTTTAATTTTCTCATCTTCAGCTGAATACGTGGTCACTTCACCTTTAGGGGTCAACACATAAAACTCGAAGCTGGGGCCAAGAATCATCATTGAGTGGAAGGCATGTTCCAACGCTTGCTGGTCGATCTCGCCATCCTTTAACAGGCTATCATCCCCAACCACATGAGCCGCAAGTTCCAGGTGGAGCTTTTGTTCAACTTCGTTCTGGTAGCGGATTGTTAACTGCTCTACCAGCGCCATCAAGAGAACGCCGATCAACAAAAAACTGCCCAGCAAGCCAAGTACCAGTTTGCTGTAAAAAGAATTGATCCATCCCATCACTATTCGACTCATTCAGGCTTATCAGTAGAGGTATTGCTGTGTTCAGCGTGAGTGCCATCAAGGCTCGTTTGGTTGGCAAGCCCTGCATCGGAAAACTTATAACCAACACCCCATACGGTTAATACATACTCAGGATTAGAAGGGTCTTTTTCGAGCTTGGTACGTAGTCGATTGATATGAGAGTTAACCGTATGCTCGTAACCACTATGGTGATAGCCCCAGACTTTATCCAGTAGCTGGCTACGACTAAATACCAACCCTGGTTGTCTTGCCATATACAGCAGTAGATCAAACTCGGTACTGGTTAAATCAACGGGGGCCTGATCAATCGTTACCAGACGTTTAGCGGTATTAATTTCCAGCTGGCCAAATTTCAGACTATCGGGTTCAGCAACAACAGGCGTTTGCGTTAACATTTCAACGCGCCTCAGCATCGCCTTGACCCTGGCCTGAAGCTCGCGCACACTGAACGGTTTGGTGATGTAGTCGTCTGCCCCCATCTCAAGCCCGACAACCCGGTCAGCCTCAGAGTCTTTTGCGGTTAGCATCAATATCGGCATAAGCAGCTTTGCGGTGCGCAGCCGCATACAGATTTCCAGCCCGTCCATTTCTGGCAGCATCACATCCAACACGATAAGGTCAAAGTTGCCTGTCATCGCCATTTGCAGCCCGCGAGAGCCGACATCACAACTTTCAACCTCATAGTTCATATCTCGCAGGTTCATGGAGACCAGCTTGTTAATATCCTGGTCATCTTCTATTACAAGAATTCTGCGTTTCATCAATATAAAACCTTATGTTGGATGCGGAGCAATAATGGTAAGGGCCTCGAGAATATCATGCTGGCCCAAAAACTAGCATAGCGTGGCTGCGAATAATGGTACAGTAGTTGGCCCTCATGACGGCAAAAATGAGAACCCCCTACCTATAGTGCTAACGGCTATCCATAGCGCTAGCGCCTGTCTACTGCACTGGCTACTGCCTGCTGCACTAGTTCCCACCTAAAGTACTAGTTAAGCCGTCGAACCACCAAACGAGCCACCGGTGCGTCAAAACGATGAGATTGATCCAGTACGGAGTCAGTATAGCCATCGACATTACTCACCACCCCCGGATGCCTTGAGACGACATTGACATCATCTCGCACGGCGTTGAACCCTTCGCCTCCATCAGCAGGCCCGGGTATAGTCCCGGCCAGTTCACTATTGCGCTCTGTACCCGCATCATAGGTCGGTAAAACCAGGGTCATTTGCTCTCCTAATGCCAGCGCGTTCAAGTCAATGCCACCTCGACCCGAAAATGCATCGTTGGTATTCACCAACATTGTTGCGACGGTTAGTTGGAGGTCTGAGGCGGAGTTAACCACAACGTCAACCCGGTCACTGGCGCCAGGGCCGACAACGCCGTCACCAGAGGATGTTGCAATCGCGCTCCCTGCGGATGCATCAGCCAAAAACTGAGTGTTATCGCCTGCTTCGGCTAACTGCTCAAGCCCTGCACCTGCCGGGGAACCAACAGACCATGCACTATACGAACTAGAGTGTAGCACTACTGCCAGCGGCGACAACGGCTGGTTGTTGCTCAGGTTGGTGACGGTTATTTCGTAGGTTTGCTGTACCGGGTCATTGTCGGAACAGCCTACAACGCCGGCCAACACCAGCATAGAAAGACCCGTACGAATAGTATTTTTCATATTCATCAAACCACCCTCCATTATTTAACGGTGATAACCACTTTAGCCACGGGGTTTAACCAACGATGGATGCGGCTATCAACATCGCTCACACCACCTGTTAAATCGGTATCACCTACATTGCCACGGTGGATATGAACCGTTTGGTTGGTTTCAGTCGTCGTAACACCGGTTGCTCCTGTGCCACCATTGCCGCCGGGGTTGGCTGGTATTCCCAACGCCCCCGGTGCACCGCCACCATTCACTACTTCATTATTGGCTTCAGTGCCGGCATCATAGGCATTGAGATAAACCGTGTAAGTACCTGCCTGCTGAGGTATTTTCCAGCCATTTAACCCCACAAACGCATCGTTGGTGGGCAACAGCATGGCGACAATCGAAAGGTGTGTGTTGGTTAAGGTATCCAGATTCTCAACCTGGGCTGAGGATGACGGCGCTAATAATCCGCTTGCGGGATTTTCTGCATTTACCGCACCCGTGGCTACAGCGGCTGCCGCAAGGCCCGAAATATCACCGCCTTCAGCCATCGCCTGAAGTTCCGGTGTTGCCGTCTGACCGGCTTCAAATAAGTGTGTGGATGAGTCATGAGCACTTACCAACAGTGGCGTAAAATACATGCCGTGAGTGAGGTTAGTCACTTCAACATCAACTGTCTGGGCCGATACCAAGTGTGAAGCAAGTATAAAAGGCAGAGCAGACAGCGTAGCAATTGATTTCGTTTTCATCTTCGTTTCTTCCTCTAATTATTTTTAATACTGCATTGTGATAGACAACGCTTAAAAGAGTACGAAACAAAAATCCCGGAGGCCTCACACAGATATAACAAAATTATCACGACCTATCATGATTTGATAAAACCGGTGATCCAGACCTTTTCTTGCCACGTATTTTTAGTAAATACTAGGTTCAGACCCACAAATAGAGCTGAGGTAGCCCATATGATTAAACCTACGATCCTGTTGTTGGCAGGCATGATGTCGATAGCAGCCTGCAGTGCTGAAACAACTCCGGACAAGACCGAAAACTCAACAAGCACCGGCTCTTCCGCCAGCGATACCATGGCTGTCGCAACATTTGCCGGTGGCTGTTTCTGGTGTGTTGAATCAGACTTCGAAAAAGTGCCAGGCGTCTCTGAGGTGGTCTCGGGGTATGTCGGTGGACATGTTCAAAACCCCACCTATAAACAAGTGTCATACGGTAACACCGGGCATGTCGAAGCGGTCGAGGTTCACTATGACCCTAGCCAGGTTAGCTATAAACAGCTACTACATGCGTTTTGGCAGCAGGTTGACCCTACAGACACGGGTGGCCAGTTTGTCGATAGAGGGTTCCAGTACCGCCCCTTCATTTTTTACCATAACGAGCAGCAGAAAATAGCCGCTGAACAGTCACGCAATGCACTGGCTAAATCTGGCCGCTTTGAGAAACCTCTCGCCACAGAGATAAAACAAGTGTCACACTTCTGGCCGGCAGAGGAGTATCATCAGGACTACTTTAAAAAGAACCCGATTCGTTACAAGTTTTACCGGTACAACTCAGGTAGAGATCAGTTTTTAGAAGCAACATGGGGAGAGGATCTCCACAAACCAGAGGAGAGTGGAAAAATGACTCAGATAAATCCAGGCCAAAACGACTATAAAAAGGTATCTGACGAAGAGCTAAGACAAAATCTGACGCCCCTTCAGTACCAAGTCACTCAAGAAGATGCGACCGAACGTGCATTCAATAATGAGTACTGGGATGAAAAGCGTGAAGGAATCTACGTTGACGTAGTCAGCAATGAGCCGCTCTTTTCGTCTGTCGACAAGTACGACTCAGGAAGTGGATGGCCGAGCTTTTCACGTCCGATCAACGACGAAAATATTGTTGAAAGGAAAGACACCAAACTGTTCATGACGAGAACAGAGGTGCGCAGCAAGTATGGCGACTCCCATCTGGGGCATGTGTTTGAAGATGGCCCTGAGCCAACGGGGCTAAGGTACTGCATAAACTCGGCATCGTTGCGTTTTATCCCTAAAGAGGATCTTGAGAAAGAGGGTTATGGAACACTCTTAGCGCTATTCAAATAGCCGCTGATGCTCAAGGGCATGTTTACTTGCAGGAACATGCCCTACTTGAAGTACCCCCTCCAAGCCCTCTCCCTCCTGACAACAATATACGGCATGTATCATTTTGCTGAATGTCAATAATCAATATTAACAATTGGTATAACTGGCCATACCGCTATATTGTCTTAGCTTCAGTTTAGTGAGGCACCGCGATGACATTTTCTAGCGAACCAACCCGCGCTTTGGAACGGCTCAAAGTACTGGCCGCCGGTATAATCAGCCTTATCCTGATGTTGGGGATAGCCCGATTTGCCTACACGCCTCTGCTCCCCCTTATGCAGCAACAGGCCTCTCTCGGAATATCAGAAGGGGGATGGTTAGCCAGCATTAACTACATGGGCTATTTCACTGGTGTACTCATTGCCGCCTCCATCAGCAATATGATGCTGAAAGACCGGCTCTACCGAATCGGTATTATTGTTGCCGTTGTCAGCACCTTGGGGATGGCACTCACCACTAACTTTTGGGTCTGGAGCCTGATGCGCTACCTGGCAGGCCTAAGCAGTGCAGCCAGTATTCTGCTGGGCTCCGGCTTGATCCTTAACTGGCTTATTCGACACCGCTACCGAAGTGAACTGGGGATTCACTTTGCGGGAGCGGGACTGGGAATCGCATTCTGTTCCTATGTTTCCAGCATCATGACGCCCGAGTTTGATTGGCGTGAGCAGTGGCTGGCACTCTCTCTGATCGGGGTTCTAATGGCCATTCCTGCCTGGCGCTGGCTGCCCAAACCCGAAAACAGCCATGTGATGAAAAATGGCGAAGCTCTGGTCGATAACCCACCATCCAAGGCGTACCTTAGGCTTTTTATCGCCGCCTATTTATGCGCCGGTGTCGGGTTTGTAATCAGTGCCACCTTTATTGTGGCGATTGTTAATCAACAAAACCCCTTGTCAGATGAAGGGACATTGGTCTTTATGGTGCTGGGATTGGCCGCCGCCCCTTCCTGTATTATCTGGGACTTGGTCGCCCGAAAAACCGGTGACTTAAATGCATTGGCGCTTGCCTTTGCAATCCATACCACCGGTATCGTGCTACCCGTTTTTAGCAACGGTTCGGCAACGGCCTACCTCAGTGCGGTGCTTTTTGGCGGCACATTTATGGGCATCGTGAGCCTGGTGCTAACGATGGCAGGTAGACTATACCCAAGCGCGCCGTCAAAAATGATGGGGAAAATGACCATCAGCTATGGTGTTGCGCAAATAGTCGCTCCCGCCATTACCGGGCAGATTGCAGAGGCAGGGGGCGGTTATAGCGACGGCCTCACCATGGCGGGGCTTTTTATGGTTGTTGGGACGCTACTGGTTTTATCACTGCGCGTAGTCGAGCAGCGAGAACACGCCAATCAGCAACTCAATCAAGTCTAGCGCAATCAAGCCTAGAACAATCAACCCTAGAACAATCAACCCTAGCGCAACGGGCCATAGACGGGCCTTTTGCCATCGAGCAGCGTTTTTACTAAAGAAATCAATAGTTAACAAGGAGCCAGCTATGCCATACGTCAATATCAAGATAACCCGTGAAGGCGCAACCAAAGAGCAAAAAGCAGCGTTGATCAGCGGAGTAACAGCGCTGCTGCAAAAAACCTTAAACAAAAACCCCGCCACAACCGTTGTGGTTATCGACGAAGTAGAAACAGACAACTGGGGTATCGGTGGAGAAGTGGTAACAGAACTCAGAAAAAAGAGTTGAGTTGTCCCGCCAGGTTTATCAATCAGACCTAAGAGCGCGTGATCATTAGCATTCTCAATATCAGGTGTTATGATTAATCAACATCATTAAACTACAGGAGTAACGCTATGATCTCTATTGTGCGCCCATTGCTGGCCAGCATCTTATTGGTTGTATTGACAGGCTGTCAGAGCATGTATTACGGAGCCATGGAGAAGGTTGGCTACCATAAGCGAGATATTATGGTTGATCGTGTTGAAGAGGTCAGTGAAGCCCAAAGCGATGCAAAAGAGCAGTTTTCATCAGCATTAGAACGCTACCAGTCACTGATTACGATTAAAGATCAGGATCTGCTTGATAAGTACAATGCGCTTAACGACGAGTTTGAAGACAGCAAAGCGGCAGCAGAAAAAGTCAGCGATCGTATCGATGCTGTCGAAGATGTGTCCGAGGCGTTGTTTGATGAATGGGAAGAAGAGCTGAAACTCTATACCAGCAGCAGTTTAAGAGAACAAAGTCGCCGGAAAATAACGACGACCAAAAAGAAATATGGCCAGCTAATGAAGTCCATGCGTAGCGCCGAAGCCAAAATGGAGCCCGTTCTTAACGCCCTTCAGGATCAAGTGCTATTTTTGAAGCATAACTTAAATGCACGAGCCATTGACTCACTCAAAGGCGAGTTGAGAACCATCGAATCTGACGTCGCCAGGCTGATCAAAGAGATGGAAAAATCAATTGCTGAATCTGAGGAATTCATTGCCGAGCTTAAAGAAGGCTAGCGTCTACTAAATCTAAAACACTTTTTTATAGTGCCCAGTCGTGGTCTCTTATGAAAAGAGATGCGACTGGAATATTTCTTACTTAAGCAATCCCCATAAAATACAGCCCTCGCCCCCACACCAATAAGCCGTAAATTTCGCAGTGTTAGCGACCCGTTTTTAACACCTTAAAAAACTTCATTATTTTCTTTTGAACTTTTTCATCATTATACAGGTCTCTATTGTGTCCTTATTTTTTAAGGCACCAATACCCAACAAGTAGATCAATCCACACATGAAAGAGGAATTTCAGATGAGCGAGAAGAATAGTAAGTCAATTGCAAGCGCGGCTATCGCGGGTGTATTAGCTGTTGGCATGATGGCAAGCGCTGGCAATGCAGTCGCCGGTAAGCCGGGTTTTGAAAAATGCCAGGGGATTGCGAAAGCCGGTATGAACGACTGCGGCACCAGCAAGCATAGCTGTGCAGGGCAATCAACAGTCGATGGCGACCCGGAAGAGTGGGTTTATGTACCGACAGGCACTTGCGATAAGATCGTTGGTGGCAAGGTAAAAAGCTAACTATCCGCACAGCCACCAGCAGCAGGGAGTTTTCCACATGTCATCTACCGGTCATCACAGCGCATCATTATGCGGTGCTGGAGTTGGGTTACGCTCAATTCACTACCAGACAATTCTGGAAACACTCCCTGACATTCCTTGGTTTGAAGCCCTGACAGATAACTACATGGGCAATGGCGGGCTGCCTCTGCAATATTTAGAACAAATACGAGAACACTACCCTATTACTTTCCATGGTGTTGGCCTATCACTTGGATCGTTAGACCCACTTGACCAGGGCTACATCAAAAAACTGAAACATCTAATCAACCGTTTTAAACCCCAATGGGTATCAGACCACCTTTGCTGGTCATCCTACGACGGCATTCATGGCAACGACCTGTTTCCGATGCCTTACTCAGAAGAAGCCCTCAAGCATATGGCTAACCGCATTATGCAAGTGCAGGATGCACTTGGGCAGCGAATAATGGTTGAGAACGTTTCAAGTTACGTGACCTACCAATCTGATGAAATGACTGAGTGGGCATTTTTAGCCGAAGTCGCCAAGCAGGCTGATTGTGATTTGCTTTGCGACGTGAACAATATCTATGTCAGCGCCCAGAATCACCAGTTTGACCCGTTAGAGTATTTGGAAGCCCTTCCCCATGAGCGCATTCGAGAAATTCATTTAGCCGGTTACGAGGATGAAGGCACACACCTATTGGACACGCACGGCAGTGCTATTCATGACCCGGTTTGGTCTTTATATAAACAAGTTATAGAGATGATCGGCCCAACGGCAACACTGGTTGAGTGGGACACCAATATTCCCAGTTTCGATGTTTTATATTCAGAAGCCAAAAAAGCCGCACATATTTTGGAGCAGTACCATGTCGCTGCATGATGTTCAGCGCCAGTTTATGAGCGCTATGTATCGCACCGGTGTAGCAGCAGATCGCTTTATCAAACCATCTTGCACACTCTCATCAAACGAGCGTCTGGCAATATACCGAGGCAGTGTTCGAGGGGGGCTGTTACAGGCACTCAGTGATATCTATCCGACACTTAATAAACTGTTGGGAGATAATCCTTTTGAAGGCCTTTGCAGGCGTTATATTGAAGAAACCCCGTCACAGTCAGCTAATATTGCCGAATATGGCCACCGCCTGGCGGAGTTTGTTGCCTCATTCAAACCCTTATCAGAGTATCCCTATATGGCAGATGTTGCTCGTTTGGAGTGGGCATGGCATCAGGTATTCAATGAGTCGGATAGTATTCCATTAGACCTGGAGCGGCTAGGCTTAATGTCTCCAGAGCAGCAAATGGCACTCAAGTTTCACCCTCCCAAAGCAAGTCGCTTGATTCACTCTCATTGGCCCATTCATAAAATATGGCAGAACAACCAGCCTCATCAGAGCGACGAACAAAGCGACCAGACAATAGAACTCATTCGCAGTGATTTCTTTTTACTGATTTGGCGAAGAGAGTATGAAATGCGGGTTGATCTCCTCGAAGAACCCCAATGGCACTTTCTGAGCAGCCTCAACCAAACGGCAAATTTTTCTGCAGCCATTGAGGTTTTTCTAGAGGAATATCCCGATCAAAACGTACCCGAGCTTTTTGCCACCGCCGTCCGTCACGGCTGGGTAGCCACATTCGAATAAATAGAAACGTATTCAGGAGCCTGACATGACAACCACGACCACCGTTGAAACCAACCGGGAAAGCGACAAAAAAAGCCTTATGCGCCGCACTGTTAAGCTCTACTCTGCCACCATAAAATGGGTCGATTATCTCCAGCCCGTATTAAATGTGATATTCCGCTTATCGGTCGCCAAAGTATTTTTCATGTCAGGTTTAACCAAGATCAAAAGCTGGGACACCACCTTAATGCTATTCGAGTACGAATATGCCGTTCCGGTCATTGATTTTAAACTGGCGGCTATTTTAGCAACAGGTGGAGAGCTGATACTGCCGGTATTGCTGGTACTCGGGCTCGCTGGCCGGTTTGGCGCGGCAGGGCTTTTTATACTGAACTTTGTTGCGGCAATCTCCTACCCGGATATCAGCCCTGCGGGTATTAAAGATCATTATTTCTGGGGAGCCATGCTTCTAGTGCTGGTGGTCTACGGACCAGGAAAGCTATCTATTGACCACCTGATCAAGCGCAAATTAGTGCCATAGATGAGTTTAGTAAGGTGCGTGCGGGAGCTATAAGAGTTCATAAGTCTCCCCTAGCTATATCCCGCTACGCCCCTGCATTACTCATCTTCATATTATCGGGCGCAGGGCACCCTCCAACCTCTTTGCAGCCACACACCTTGCCAAGCTCTTTGTACGACCTAGCTCTTTGTAGCCACACATCTTGCCAAGGCCTTTGTACGAACCTCTTTGTAGCCACATATCTTGCCAAGGCCTTTGTACGAGGGTGCCCTGCGCCCGACTCTATGGTTAGCAGTGCAATTCCTCTACGACACCTTCTTACCCAACAGTTCGCTCTCGGGAATCTCCCAAAACTTGGAAAGTTCATCAACCCAGGCTTGTAAGACAGGTTCCTGAACCCGGCGCTGCTGCATCGCGACACTGAGAGATATCGGCGGTGGGGTTCCGCCCCAGCAAGCCCCCCAACCTTCAGTTTCAGCTTGCTCGGCATCATCCAGCCGCAGCAATGCGACACCCAGGCCTGATTTTACTAATTGGCGAATTGACTCTTCGTTGTCAACAAACACCGCTTTACTTGGCTCAACCCCAGCATCACGAAACATGGTTTCAGTCAGGTGATAAAATGGGCAACGCTCGGTGGTATAAACCCACGGAAGTGCACCCAATTCTGCTACCGATGCGCACTTAATCTTTTGTTCCCACACTTTTGGCGCCACAATCGCGGTCTTGATATCAGCTATTTGCAGAACATGCAGATCAGTTGTTGTTGATGAGCCAAAGAAAAAGCCTGTATCCAGCTTGCCTTTGCGGATATCCAGCAAAATATCAGGCGACATGCTGTGGATAAATGATAACTGAACACCGGGATACGCTTGACTGGCATCCGCCAATAATTCCGGAAGTTTCAAAAAGGCCAAGTCTGAATTAACACCCACAGATAAGCGCCCCATCACTTCGCCCTTAATCGCTTTCGCCTGCGAAACAACTAAGTTGGCAGCATCCAACGCGGCTTGAGCCTGAATCAGCAGTTTTTCACCCGACGGCGTCAGCTTCATCCCCTTAGGCGTGCGATCAAATAAAACCACCCCTAAAGATTCCTCAAGTGCTTTAAGTTGAGCACTGACCGCTGGTTGGCTGGTAAACAATCGCTCTGCTGCTCGTGTCAGGTGCTGCTCTTCGGCGACAGTAATAAATGTTTTGAGTTGGTTCAATTCCATCTAACGGCTCCTGTTTGAGGATTTAATTGAACCCTATAACAAAAAAAAGTGCCATCGGAATATCAGATGACGTGCATCCAAACATACGATTGGATTGAAAACCTGCATGGGATTTAAATGATCAACACCGAAAACATCTAACAGGAGATCGACATGCAATTATCAACTAACAGCCACCTTCTAACTAAGCCTCGCAGGTTTGCAACACTAGACGCGCCCCATACGCTTCAGAAAATGAAGAGACAACTCAAGGTCAAGCTGCGTATCTTGCTACCGAAACTAAAAAACGCTATCTACCTATGGAAAGAACGCGCTCGTCAACGTCGCGCACTGGCCCAACTAAGCAACTACCAGTTAAAGGATATAGGCCTTAGCAGAAGTGACGCGATCAATGAGGCAGGTAAGCCGTTTTGGAAGTCTTAAGCCCCGATTGCGAATACCAGCGGCTAACTTTCTACTGGTGTGAGAGAACATCCAATGTTCGCGACGTATTCATCAAATGGCTGGCAATGATGATCTGGTAGAGCGATAGCCATGGAAACCTGATTACCATAGTTAATCTGCTCTATCAGCCCGTCATGCTGGCTTAGCCAATGCCTGATAAGCTGTTCGTGTGAGAAATCACAAGTGAGATTGAGCATCCTGCGTGCGACTTGCTGCTCGGTTTTGAGTGCATCCATCGCCATTTGAGCTGCCGCTGAGTACGCCCGAACCAGGCCACCCGCGCCTAACTTTATACCGCCAAAATACCGGCTGACAATGATCATCACATCACCCACGTCTTTGTGCTGCAAGACGTTCAATATAGGCTTACCTGCGGTGCCACTGGGTTCACCATCATCTGACATCGCCGCGCTCGCCGCAGACTTGGGGTTACCAAACTGATACGCCCAGCAATGGTGTCGGGCATCGGGATACTTGCCCTTCCGCTCCGCAAGCAATGCCATCGCCTGTTCTCGGGTATCAGCATAGGCTGCAAAGGCGATAAACCGGCTTTTTTTGACTTCGTGGCAGACTTCACACGAGGAAGAGGGAACAGGGTAGGTAGAGGTCATGGGTTGGCTACATTGGTCGCTAAAATCACACAACGCCACCTGTAGCCCTGCTGATGTATATTAGAGAAGGCTACAGAGTGAGTCGTTACATTGATATTAGTTTACCGTATCCAGTCACCAAACTGACAGCGAAATGAAGGAGGGGTTGAGCTTACGCCACCAACCTGAGTTTGGTCGTGCTATCCGCCTTGCCTCTTGATGGCTCATTGGTCGCTACCGTTAAGCCAGTCGCTTGGGTTAGACAGTCAATATCTTCAGGCGAGAACATTTTTTCAGCCCGACCTGACCGCAACACAAACGCGCAATCCAGCTGTAGTGGAGCACCAGCGACGATATTATTTTTAACGGTGATGGTATTACTTTCCAGGCTGACGCCCAGTAGTGTGTATGGGTACATGATAGTATTCCTTGATTGCAATAATTGTTATTTTTATTCTGGCAATTTGCCTAATGACAGGACTGTTTGTTTGACGCCTGTACAAGCAATTGCCGATATTTTAATCAACTGTTTAACTACACTAAAGCTATTTCAGCGGTACGCTCGTTCATATTGTTTCGCTCAATGCCCGGAACGCCTTATTCTTCCTGCTACAGAGCCACTTTAACAAAGTTTTGCATTTTTCAGTACGTTGCTCAATTGTTATTGGACTTACGAAATAACATCACGACTCAACAGAGCTAAACACCAGCATAAGTATAATCAAAGTCACACAACAATTGTGACGAGGTTAATAAAATGCGGTTCATGACCCAGCAAAAACAAAAAAACCTGAACACACAAATTTTCGTTTCCTTTGCTGTTTTCTCTGCGATGCTATTTGCCCTGACCAGTGAACTCAGCTCTAACTCGACCATTATCAAACATACCCGGCCTACAACCACAACAATGCTTTCTACTGTCGATGCCGACCAAAAGGCTGCAGAGCTATATACCTTATCTGACCCGTTAAATGATGCGGTAGATGCTTACGCGAGCGTTATCAAAGAGGCGTTTCCGTTTGAGAAACAAATTAGACGTGTTGCGCTTGAGTTAAAGGTAGATGAGAGCCTGGTTTACGCGGTAACTAAAGCCGAATCGAGCTTTCGTTCAGGCGTGCGGAGCCATGCGGGCGCGGTGGGCCTGATGCAAGTCATCGCCAGTGCAGCAGGTCGAGATGCATATTATCGCCTGCACAAGAAAAGAGTGACCCCAACAGCGGAACAACTTAAAGACCCGTATACCAATCTACGATTGGGCAGTGCCTATTTGAAGCTACTGGAAGAGCATCACTTCGGGCACATTACCGATGACAAACTGAAGCAAATGCTAGTATTGGCCGCATACAACTGGGGGCCGGTAAATGTTAAGCGTAAGCTGCTGTCAAAGAACCCGCCACGCAATGCAGCCGAAATGAACTGGGTGCTTTGGACTAAAGCACCCCGTGAGACCTATAGCTATGTTAATAAAGTGCTGAAGTACCAGACTCAGTTTAGCCAGTTTGAGGCATAGGCCTGGCGTTCATAGTCGTGCCGTCACTCAATCAACGGGCGGGGTCGATATAACTGCCGGTACTACTGTTAATACGATACCACCCTGCAATACTTAGCCTCTGCTTTGTGGTTTTAAGGACTTCATGGGGAAAGCGCTCACTAAGAAAGAAAATGGCTCGTCCGCCTTTGGGCAACACCCGTTCAATGAGCTGATCTGCTTCATCATACACCGCAAGCTCTCCTCCCCATTCTGACTCCCAGTGCTCATTCAGATAAATGACATTGGTGAGCACGCGGTTTGAACGCCCTTTAAATGCATCCAGATGTTTCTGGTAAAAGCTCCCAGGCTCATATACGGCAAAGTGCGCTTCGTAGTCATGCAGCCCCATAAAAAGGTGGCGGTTAATCTCGCTTCTCAAATCATCACATTGTGATAGAAACTGCTGTTGCGCGCTCGTTTCGCCTTCAATCCACTGGGTTTTATCTGAGCGAATATCATCGTTAACCTGCAGCGCTCCACCCCTGCCAATACCTGCTCTCTCAATCCCCATTCGATTTAGTTCGGTAATTTCATCCCTAAGCGCCTTGGTCAGTTCTGGCGATAAGAAATCATCAACCACAAGATAGCCTCTATCGACCAAGGCATCGACCAACTCACGGTATGAAAAAGAGGGTTGCTGCACGCTATCTTGTAAGTTGTTTGCCATATCTGGCCTCAATAAGAAAACATTGTTAACAATAATGAAATAAAAACAGCCGTTTCGACTTGGCCCTGGTAATTCAGCTCGATCCCTCCTGCGAAACCACGCTATTATACACTTAGTGTTGACCTGATATTTATATTCTTTGTTATCATTGGGCGATGAGATGGCCACCGATACTCGTGCGGCGTTCTCATCATGCTACTTGGTCACTTAGTTGACCCAGCAAAGTATAAGATCATATATAAGAAAGTCAGGATTAATAATAATCAGAAAAGGAAGCAGTACACATGAAAGCTCTCAGCCCAGCCGACCAACTTTTCCTTTGGCTTGAAAAACGCCAACAGCCCATGCACGTTGGTGGTTTGCAGCTATTTTCATTCCCTGAAGGTGCAGGCCCCAAATACGTCACCGAACTTGCTGAATTACTTCGCACCTATTCAGAGCCTGAGTACCCTTTTAACCAGCGACTGACCAAACGCCTGGGCAGCTACTATTGGAAAGAAGATCACCATTTTGACTTAGAGCACCACTTCCGCCATGAAGCGTTACCCAAACCTGGCCGTATTCGTGAACTGCTGACTCACATCTCCGCAGAGCATAGTAACCTGATGGATCGACAGCGACCGCTTTGGGAGTGTCACTTGATTGAAGGGGTCAGGGGGCGGCGTTTCGCGCTCTACAATAAAGCGCATCACTCGCTGATTGATGGAATGTCGGCCATTCGCATGGCCACTCGCGCCCTGTCAAATGACCCGAACGCCAAAGACCTGCCACCATGGTGGGCCATGCAACCAAAAAAACGTGAGGCAACATCGCCTACCGCAACTGACTTTATTAGCAGCCTGACGCAACTGAGTAACTCGGCAGGCAAACAGCTGTCGACGATTCCAACAGTCATTCGAGAGGTCTATAAGTCCGTTCAGCAGGCCAATGAGAACCCTGATACGGTGTCTATTTTCCAGGCTCCCCAATGCATATTGAATGCCCCCATTACCGGGTCACGCCGGTTTGCCGCGCAGTCATACTCGATGGATCGTATCAAAGCGATTGGCAAAGCCATGCGCGCCACCATGAACGATGTAGTCCTGGCCATTTGCGGAAGTGCTTTACGCAACTACCTGATTAATCAACACGCGCTGCCTGACCAACCCCTTATCGCGATGGTGCCCGTGTCATTAAGAAAAGATGACAGCGAGGGCGGTAACCAAATCGCTATGATTCTGGCAAACCTGGGGACACATATTGCAGATCCGAGTGATCGCTTATCCGTAATAAAAGCGTCGGTTAAAGACGCCAAAAAGCGCATGAGTCAAATGACACCAGAAGAGGCCCTCAACTACACCGCACTGACGATGGCCCCCACTGGCCTAAACCTACTGACCGGTTTAGCACCGGGCTTACAAGCCTTTAATGTCGTCATATCTAACGTACCCGGCCCTAAAAAAGCCTGTTACTGGAACGGCGCAAAACTTGAGGGCATGTACCCAGTATCGATTCCATTAGACGGTATCGCACTTAATATTACGTTGCTCAGTTATGAAGACCAGCTTGAGTTTGGCCTTACCGCCTGCCGCCGAACACTGCCTTCTATGCAGCGGCTGCTGGACTACCTTGAAAACGGCATCAAGGAGCTGGAAGTCGCCGCCGACCTATAATCTACTAAATGGCGTAAGCTAGTGGCTAACCGGGAGCGTCACGACAAACGTGGTCTCTCCTGGTCGGCTGGTAAATTGAATCGATCCATCATGCTTATCAATAATGCGCTTGCATATCCCCAACCCTAAGCCGCTCCCCTCACCTGCCGGTTTAGTGGTAAAGAATGACTCATATATTTTGGACTGAATCTCTTGTGGAATACCGCACCCATTATCGGTGATCGTGACGATAATATTTTCACCTTGGTGCGCCGTTTTGATCACCAGTGTTCCGCTATTTTCCATGGCGTATAGCGCATTATGAATCAGGTTGGTCCAGACCTGATTGAGTTCATCGGGGTAACAGGCAATTGGCGGCAAGTCGCCAAACTGTTCAACCACTTCACACCCTTGCTTCAACAAACTCTGATAAAGCACCAGCACCGTTTGAATCCCCTGATTGATATCACTTGAGATCATGTGTCCTGAGTCATCATGGTGGGCAAAGTTCTTTAATGCAAAAACAACCTTTGATGCCCTGCCAATGGCGGTTCTTACTGTCTCGCTGTTACGGCCGATCCCCGTCAGTCGATGAGCCAGCTCAACGACTTTAAAGGCCGACGGCTCAGCCAACGCGGGCAACAAAGGCGTGATCTCACTGCTGATGTCCATATCAACCAGCATATCGGCCAATTCATCACTTCTTTCAAGTTGCTGATCGTCCAGCGCACGCTTAACTTGTCGTTTGATTTTGCGCTCTTCCCGCGTACTACTCACTTTCTCGTGTCGGGCGTTCATCAACAAGTCACACAAAAGCCCTTTGTCCTCAGGGCTGGCCGATGCTAAAAATTCAGGAAGTCCCTCTATGAACAGTGCAAGGTATTTCGATGTATTGCCAACAGAGGCTTTAATCGCGCCCAGCGGGGTATTGATCTCATGCGCGATTCCGGCAACTAACTGACCCAGAGCCGCCATCTTTTCAGAGTGAATAAGCTGCTGCTGACTCTCTTCCAAACCTTCCAGTGCCTGGGTCAGCTCTATGTTTTTTCGGTTCAGCTCTTCGGTACGCTCACTGACTTTCTTTTCGAGTGTTTGGTTGTATTCAGCCTGCTGCTTACGACTCTGCTCTACTTTGACCGCCATATCGGCAAAGTTTCTGGTTAAAACCCCCACCTCGTCTTTGGCATTTGAGGTAATGTTATGAGTATTGGAAAAGTCCCCCGCAGAGAGGTCTTTTGCAAAACGGCTCAGCGAAACAATCGGCGCGACCATACGTAACGATAGCTGGGAGATCAGCAGGTAAGCGACCAACAAAACGGCCGCCCCCAAAAAGTAGGTTTCTATCGCAAGTGCTTTAAGCCTTTGATTGTTCTCCTGTTGGGACTGAGCGACTTGTACATTAAGGCGATCCAGTGAGTAACCAAGCAGCATGTGCCCCCACTTTGAGGGGCCGATGCTAAGAGGAAGCCGGTACACCATAAATGACTCGGCACCCGGCTCCCCTAGAAAGGTAATGGTATGGCCTTTATCAGTGGTTATTGTTTTCACCACCGAGCCGCTATCTGGCGCTACGTAATCCTGTTGCTGCTGTGCTGCATCAGCGGTATGGACATAGACTTTATTGTCTTTGTCCAAAATGACAATATATTCGAGATCCTGGGTATCATCTGTGGCCTGCTGCACTCTATGGGTTAAAGAAAGCAGGTTATAAGAGGCAATATCTTCTGTCACTAACCCTTCCAGGGTTTCGGCCTGAAGGATGGAACGCTGATAAAGGTTTTCTTTCATCAGTGCCGTTAGTTTCTGCAACTCAGCTTCAAACGCCTCTCGCTGCAACGAAACCTGGAGCGAGGTTAATATTCCCAGAGCGATAAAAACGGTGGCACCCGTAATTAATAATAACTTGCCGCGTATCCCTACAGTCACTCAGATCTATCCTCCACACCGTTTGAGGCCACCCCTAATTCAACGAAATCAGGTTTCGCCCTCTGTGTTTTGAGTCATACAACGCCTGATCTGCCCTGATCATCGCGCCACCAATGGTTAATTCTTCTTGCCTCACTTCAGAAAGCCCCATACTGGCGCTAATCGCTATACTATGAGAGCCAACAACCACCTGGCTGGACGATATCGCCTGGCGAACGCGCTCACATATCTCTTTACCATCTTCAAGGGTTGTCTCTGGCATCAACAAAGCAAACTCTTCCCCTCCGATTCGGCCAACAAAGTCATGCTCACGTATCGTCTCAACAATTACATTGGCCACTTGAGCCAGCACCCGATCGCCAACCTGATGTCCGAATGTATCATTGACCTCCTTAAAAAAATCCACATCAAGTATTGCCAACAGTGTCTTTCGCCCATAACGATGCGCTCTTGCTGCTTCTGCATCTGCCCGCTCAAAAAAACAACGGCGATTCATTAACTTGGTTAGCTCATCGGTGGTCGCAAAATATTCCAGCTTTTTGTTGGCTGCAATAAACGTATCATTGAGCTGCTCCTGTTTTCTTAACGCGTCATGTAGCTCCTGAGTACGCCGCTCTACAACCTCTTCAAGTTCTGCACTGTGTTTTTCAAGTGCCCGGTTATACTGGGATATTCGAATCATTCCAGCCAGTATATGGCAGACAGACGATAGAAACTCTCGGGTTTGCGGCCCGTCTTCGTAACTGGCATCAATATAGATATAAAGCGCCCCAACAGGCTTATTTTGCAGGGTGATGGGTGCCACATAATAGCGGGAGTTTGAAGCGTCACTGATCAACTGAACCTGGCTTTCATTTTCACGGAAATCAAGTTTGTTTTCAGGGGCCAGGCCACCATTCAGCTGTGACACCATCACCAGATCCGGCTGAGCTGCAGTTGACCATTCAAGGTCAGCCTGCTCCAGATTGACCGTATAGATAGACCCTTTACCCAGTGTGGTAAAGCAACACGTTGATAAAATAGTCGTTAGCGCTTGAGCAAGTTGCTCTTCAAATGAAGCCTTGGTAATAACCAATTGAAGAACTTGATTTAGAGTACTCTGATAGCACTCCTGCCGCTGTATCTCTTTCTGATCATAATAACTACGCAGCCCGGTTTTCACCGTTAGAATAAGGTCTTCTTCATCCCAGGGTTTAGAAATGTAGCGAAACAGACCAGCCTTGTTAACAGCCTCCCCCACAGATTCTGCGGTCGCTTGCCCCGTCAGCATAATACTATGGGTATTGGGGCGCATATGTTTGATTCTGGCCAGTAGTTCATCACCATACATTCCCCCCATAATCTGATCTGCAATGACCAAAGGAAGTTCTGTCTGGTTTTCATCCAGCTCCTCAAGTATCTCCAGCGCCTCTTCTCCGCTTTCCGCCAACTCTATTTGGTAACGGTCTCCCAAATTATTCATCAGCTGGCTTTTTAAGCTGGAAAGGATAATTCGCTCATCATCGACACAAAGAATAACGGGTCTGCTCATGGTGCTTCCAATGCCATGTTAATAATATTGACTAGCTCTTCTTTACTCCACGGTTTCGTCAGACATGCCGCAAGGTTGGCTTTTGATTTTGCCCGGGCAATAACGTCATTATCCGCATGCCCGGTTAGCATTAACTTGACCGCTTTGGGGTATTTTTTATGCACCGCGATCAAAAATTCGTCACCCTTAACCTTGGGCATCAAGCAGTCAGAGATCACCACCGCAAGGCTGTCTCCACTCTCTTCGAGATCATTGATGACTTCCCAGGCTTCCTCTGCACTTTCTGCTACTTCATAGCAAAACTCAGCCCCTAAACAGTACCTTAATTGCGCTTTTAAGCTCATTAAGATCGTTTTGTCATCATCAACACACAATATAAAAGATTTGCTCATTCAACTACCGACCAAAATAGCCTAAACTGATTACATCATAGACTAAAAAACCATAATAAGAAGACTAAACTTGTTCAGCACGATTAGACTGAAAATATCCCGCCTGCGGTATAAGGCTGCGGCTTGCGCGTTGCTGGCACTCCTGCTGGCAGCACTGCCGTCTGTTGGGCTAAGCCAAGATAGCCTGACGATATATTTCTACAATCCGGAAATTAATACAACCCGTAATGTGGTATTGAAAACCGCATTTGACCAATATCTGCAAGAACAAGGGATATTCCAGTTTCAACCCGTAGATAACAGGCAAACCTTTGAAGCGCTGATAGTTAACGACCTGAATGCGGTTTTCATGATATCTAACTGGCACTATGAGCAACTGCAAGATGGCTTAAACCCAACCTCAGCGGCACTGAGAGGCGTTAAAAACGGCAGCAACACCTACCGCAAATTCCTTGTTGCCCGAAAAGCTGACGCCACTATTGAAGCGATGACCATCGCAACATCCGGTTCTCGCCCGCTGTCTCGATCCATTCTGTCAGATATATACCCTAATCAAACGCCACAGACACTGGCTAAACCAAACTTTCTTATTGTGCCAAAGGACATCGACGCACTGATGGCCGTCGGCTTTGGCTTGGCAGATGCCGCGCTGGCAACTGAGTTAAGCCTTGAGACGTTATCGACACTGTATACCAATCAGTATCAACAACTGCACATTCTCGGAGAGAGCCGTCCACTAAAGCGCCTGCTCGTGGTCTACCATAAAGAGCTAACCCCACTCAAAGCTAAAGCCATTAACACATTGGGCAATATGAGTGAAAGTCGTAAGGGAAAACAAGCACTTAATATTCTTGGGCTGAATGGCTGGCAACAGGTAGACAAAAAACCAAACAAGGATGGGAGGCCAAAGCAATGAACTTGAGGCCAAATAATATACGGACTGGTCGCTACCACAGCGATGACGATAACTATCGCAGCAGTATTGATAAGAGCAATACGGGCGGTAACAGGCACGCCGTGATCGAGCTATTGAGCCGTATACTCTTGTTATCGATGGCGTTATTGCTGGTATCGTGCACTCAGAATCTGGGGTCAAACCTCAATAAGGGTAAAAATGAATCGCCCGGTATAAAAAAGATCCTTGTTATCAACACAAACCGCTCATTGGAGCGCTACAGCGTATCGCAAGCCTCATTTATTGAAACAATAAATTTAGCCTGGGAAAGCACGCTATCTATTAATACTGTCGACCTGCATCATGACAATGCACCAATAGATACCCTGCAAGACATGTTAAATCAGCATCATTATGATGCAATATACTGTATAGGCGCTAAGGCGCTGGGTGCTATAGATTATATCGACCCTGAAACACCGGTCATTTTCAGCTCCGTCTTGAACTGGCGCCGCTTTATTAATCAACCTAACTATTATGGGGTGGCTAGTGAAGTACCACCAGAAGCACAACTCACCTGGTTCAAGCACTTTTTCCCGGCGATAAAAAAAGTCGGTGTACTGTATAGTGCCAATAACCGCAAGCTACTGAAAGATGCGTCACAGGCCGCAAACAAACTATCAATTCAGATTATAGGAGAGGAAGTGAGTTCAGAAGCGAATACCCTTGAGCAAGCAAACGCCCTTTTACAGAAAGTGGATGTTCTCTGGCTCGTTTCGGACTCGACGGTATTGAGTTCAGCTGAAAGTGCACAGCAGCTGTTTGATGCTGCAAATGAGCACAAAACCCCCGTATTTTCCTATAACCCTGTTTTCATTGAAATGGGCGCGGTACTAAGCATTGCCGCAGATGTTCCAACAACTGGCCGCCAAGCTGCATTGATTACTAATAGCCTGCTAAACGCCAGAAATGAACAAACATCCGTTCAATACCCTGCTGGCAGCAGCATCTCACTTAATATGAAGAAGGTTCTTGCTTACGACTTGGAACTTAATAGCAACGCGCTGGATTCAGTCAACGACATTGTAGGAGAGGGAGAATAGGGGGAGAGGGAGAATAGGGGGAGAGGGAAAGGAAGAATAGAAGGGGAGTGAACACAGCAGGGGAGCAAGACGCCAGGCTATCCCCTAGCGCCAGTTCCCCTGCGGTAAACGATAAGCAATAAACGCAGAACTCTAACTTACGTCCATGCCCACTGCATGGTTAACGTTCCAGGTTGCTGATACCCGCCACTAAACGCAGGAAATAGCGTTTTAATGTGTGACGCAAACAGATCAAACATCTCTTTATTTCGTATCGCTTCAGAAGCCTGAATGGCAAAAATAGCCATATCAAAAGGCCCACTTTCTTCGAATTTACTTTTAATTGACGGGTTTGACAGTGGTTCTCCATCTGGCGTCATACAGCAGATCATATCCGGCCCCAGAATATAGATCGGATTGGTCGTGTTCCAACTAAATGCTCCCAGGAATTCATTCAGGTAGGGTAGTTCAAGGATTCCGCTGTCCATTGACACCTGAACTAGCCCTCCGTCCAACGCCCCCACAGACTCCTCTTTAACGGCGATAACTTTTCCCGTCCCAAGAAAGTTGTATTTATGGCCCGCGCCTTTAAGAACCTCGGTCACACTCTCAACAGGAGTTAGAGAATCCAAAGCTCCCCCAATACTTTCCGCTAGCTCGAGCGAACCTCCAACAGCCGTTGCCGTGGGGCCGCTACCCTCATTAAGCTTTTTACCATTAAACGCCCATAGAGCCACTGCGCCAGAATTATATTTGGTGAAATTGGGGTTTGTCGTGAGCACCTGCTGGGCCCAGTCTTCTACTTCTTCAGCGCTATAACCTGACGGGCAAGTGACAGTGGGATTACCAGGTACCCCCACAGCAGATAAGACTGCGGGAGTTGCCGGAACGCCCGATTGAGCATACGTCGTTGATGGTAGAGTAGGAACAGCCCTGCCTGCTCCATTTGCATCAACGAGAGGGATATTGTTCTGAACAGCCACCAACATAGGCACAACGCTATTCGCTGCCCCTACTTCAACCGCAGCAACGTAATCCAATGAACCATACTGATCCGCTACTGCATTAAAGGCTACAGATGCTGCGGTATCAAATGTCATACCTGTAGCACCCTGAGGCGACCCCATTCCTGCAGCAATAGCGATTCCAGCTGAGTCAGCAACCTCATCCATCTCAACCACTTCCACTTTATCTGCACATTTAAAGATATTGTCAATAATAGCTGGGGTTATTGACAAAGGGCCTCCGCCACCACTTCCCAAAAAGCATGCCCCTTTTGCTATGTTCTCTACCGCATCTCTATCCAGTTCACGCATCGATGATCCCCATCCATATTATTCTTCAAGTAAAAGTGTCTCACAGTGGTCTATTATTAATTATCCGAGAACTACAGTTATGTTTAGTGCTGCTTTGATGTATCGCACTACGTTGATGTATAGCAGAAAACCAAAATAACAGGAGCAAAGAATGCCCAAAGATACAATTGAAAACAAAAAGAAAATTAAAGTTATTATTCCTATTGTTCCCACTCAAGTTATTGATGAAGTAAAGCAAGAAGTAGAACAGGTACTAGCACCTGATTTCTCAGCTGATTATATTAACGTAAAGTCTGGCACTTGTTTTATCGAGAGCCGCTATGCTGAATTCTTAAATACTGCTGACATTATTAAGCTCAGCCAGCAAGCGGAAAAAGATGGTTTCGATGCAATTTTTATTGACTGTTTTGGCTCACCCGGTGTGTCTGTTGTCAGGGAACTGGTAGATATACCTGTTCTAGGAGGGTTTGATGGCGCTGTATTAATGGCAATGTCTATAGCACAAAGGTTTTCAATTATAACAGTCGTGCCTAGTGTTGATTCGATGCTTGAATCTCAGGCCCGAGATTTGGGTATTACAGGCAATTTAGCTTCTATAAGAAACGTAAACATACCGGTTAAAGACCTTTCCGATAAAACGAAATTAATTAAACATCTTCTGGAACAAAGCAAGCAAGCCATTACGTCAGATGGAGCTGAAGCGATTGTCTTAGGCTGTACTGGAATGCTTGATGTTGTAACCGCAGTTGCAGACGGACTAAAAGAAATGAAGCTGCCTGCACCTGTCATTGATCCGACATTCGCAGCAATTTGCACATTACAGTCACTGGTTCGTTGTGGGCTTTCTCAAAGTCGCCTAACCTATTACAGGTCAGATGCAAAGTTGGTGACTGATCCGGGCCAGTGCTCGCTTTAGCTGTACGCAAATAGCCATAGTCTCAGGTATTTATCTTTGTTTTTAATAAATACCTGTTTAATTCACCGATAGTCACAGTTTATAGCGGGCTTCGAGCATAAAGCTGACTCCGTCTCTGGGAAAGTCCGATATCATTACACCCGAAGGTGAGGCATCTTCATACTGCACATCAAATAAGTTGTAAACAGATGCCGTAACCTCAAGGTTCGTTATATAGTTTTGCCAGTTAAGCGCAATGTCGGTGGTCACTGAATCAGGGACATCTGAACGAGGATCGCTGGCAGCTCTGCTGGTGCTTCCTCTGTATAGAACCCCCACATAACTATTAAAGAATTTTGAGTGCCTGTAATTAAATGATGCGTTTGCCTTGTGCAACGGCACATCAGGGGCACGCTCATTTGTAAGCTCATTGACCGGGTATTGGTACGTATAGTTTAGAGCAACACTTGACCCTTCTCTGAGCCTGGACTTAAGCTCCATCTCAATACCGTTTACTTTCAGCTTTCCCACATTACCCGAAACATTAACTGCAGATGAAGAAGCCGAAGGCGCAGCCGCAATAAGGTTCTCAATATTATTTCTAAAACCAGTAACACGAAAGTTCAATCTTTTCGTTACATCTCCGTTAACACCTAATTCAAAGGTGTCAATTTCTTCAGGCTGAACTTCCGGATTGCCCTCTATCAGTGGGTTATTCGTGTTATAAAGCTCCCCAAATGTGGGGGCTCTAAATGCTGAGCCATAGACAGCTACTATGTTATAGTTTTCTACAAACTCCCATGTAAGGCTTGTTCGCGGGTTAAAAGAGCTGCCAAAATCACTATAGTTATCATATCTACCGCCAATAATCAGCCTGACATTTTCTTGCATATCCCATATGTCTTGCAGATAAATGGCACTAATGTTCCTATTGTGACTTCCATTCCAGTTCCATCGATTTGATATATCCTCGATAGCGCCTAATGGGGCCCCTGTAACCGGGTTAAAGTTTGCAAAAAACTGCACATCGAACTGGCTCTGATGCTCGGCCATAACACCGGCAAGCAGCTTATGCTGACCCAAGATGTGCTCTGCCTGAACCTCGCCACCAATTCTCTCTTGAGTTATCGGAGATCTTCCCCACATTCCGTTGGGAAATGCAGGAATAGCTCCGGCGGGGTATATTTCCCAGTTGTTATCGGAAGCAAAGTGATCATAATAAACCTTGCTACTCAGGCTAGTATTACTGCTCAAAGAGCTGACATACCCCAGCTCAACAAAATACTCTTCATATTGCTGTTCAGAGTTATCATTGAGTGCATTAACAGCCCCGACATAAGGGCCACTATTGCGTTTCAAGTATTTGCCATGAAGCGATAAACCGGCATAATCCAGATTGATGCCCAGCTCATAGCGCTCGTTCCAGTCATTAGTATTGCCTGATGCGCCAACAGAATCTGATTCAACATGCTCACCAAATCCATCGGTATCATAGGCATTAAGGTTGATCGCAAAATCAACATCTCCAACCCTGTTCCCTGTCAGCACATTAAACTTCTTAGTGTCGCCACTTCCACCGGCCGCAGATAGAATGGTTCCGTTAACATCTGGAGAGCGCTTGGTAATAATATTAATCACCGCAACAAATGCATTTGCTCCATAGAGCGCAGAGCCTGGCCCCCTGACTATTTCGACTCGTTTAATATCGTCCACTATAAAATTGTGAAACGACCACGTTCCTCCACCATTAACCAAATTGTTATTGGTTGGGTGCCCGTTTATAAGAAAAAGCACTTTTTCACTGTATTCTGTTTTAACCCCTCGAACCTCAACAGATGGTAACCCTATATTAATTTTATTAATGCCAAAGCCAGGAATACGCTTCAGCCCATCCATTAAGTTTCGCGCCCCCATATTTTTCAAGTCTTCAGATGTCAGCACCGAGACAGTCGCACCACTCTTTTTAATATCTTCCAAAGTCTTTGTTGCCGTTGTGACATAAGTCTCTTCTTGCAGCCAAAGAACCTCCTCTTCCAGCGCAGATAAAACCTGATCATCTACTTCATTTTCTACTGCAACTGCCACACCCGCATTGGTCAACAGTAATGCCAGTAGTGAACACCTTATGTCACCCTGTATCGCCTTTCCCATTTCCGCCTCTTGCCCCGTGTTTTTGTAAGGTGTTGTTTAATAAACCTCTACATCAAATAATAGCTTATGCATTTGAATCTGCAGTTAATAATGCTTGTATCTGTGCGCAATAAAAACAAAATACCATACGCTGGTTGCCAAAAAATAAGACAAGAAGGTACACAACAACATAAAGCCGACGATTATCACACTTTAATTTTACTGTCCGAGATATACTGATCTAAGAGCGTTTATAAACGCGTCTAAAAAATAAAAATAATCAGAGATCACTATGAATTCGAATAATGCGATGCAAAACACTGCATCAGTGCGTTTTCTTGTTGTTGAAGATCACCCTCTGTTTCTGGAGGGGCTAACACTCGCGCTACAAAAAATCCCTGCTGCAACGGTGCAGTCAGTTGGCAGCACTAAAGCAGCACAGTCTGTATTGGCACAACCTACCGATTTCGACCTGATTTTGCTCGACCTTAACCTGCCTGATGGGCAAGGGCTTTCACTGTTACGTTACATTCAATTAAAAAAGCTGTTTATTCCCGTCGCCATTATATCGGCCTCGGAAGAGCATTCAGACGTCTCATCAGCGATGGCTGCCGGGGCGGCAGGATTCATTAGCAAAGCCAACAATAGCACTGCAATAGTCTCAGCCATTGAGAATATATTAGCTGGCGAGCCGTGTTTGCCTGACTTTTACAGTGTAGATAACGACACTCCAACGACCACGCAATATAGCCTTACTGCACGACAAGCAGACGTGCTGACGCTGTTGGCAAAAGGGCTACCCAACAAACGAATTTGCCAGCATTTAGAGCTGACCGAGCACACGGTGAAGACACATCTTAAAACCCTGTTTCAGATACTCGACGTTCATAACCGTACAGAGTGCGTGCAAAAAGCCGTTAAACTGGGCTTGTTACAATAGCTTCGGGGTCACCGTCCGGGGCCTCATCAGCAACGGTATATTGGTGCTTTATATCTAACAGATGACTCAGAATCAGTTTTAACTTTGCAGGTTTTAGCGGTTTATAGGCCACCAATATATCGCCATCTACTCCAGATTCAAGATCCAGCTCTGTGCTTGCCGATAGCAACAGTGCTGGTATCTGCACCCCGTAGCACTGCCGCAGTTGCCGAATCAATTCAATACCATTGGTATTCGTTGCATTTAAATACTGATAATCGGCAATAATCACATCAGGCACAATAGTTTGCCCTAACGCCTCCCGCGTCTCATGCTCCTTGGCGGCTTTCAGGGCTTGGTCAGGTGAGCTGAACGCCGCCACCTGATAACTCCACCCCTTAACCAGACTCGACATTGAGTTGAGAATTTCAGGGTCATCATCAATAATTGTGAGCTGCTTGCAACGCTTCCTCTGGTTTGGGCGTTGCTCTTGGCAGAAGGGACGCTGAGCGGGTTTAGCCAATGCCTTCCCGTGCTTCGAACTAATCTCTTGCGCAATTATCCGGCCAACCGGCAGCCGTAACGAAAACTGGCAGCCTTGATGTTGCGACGATGTTAAACTCAGCTCACCACCCAATATCTCTGCTAACTGTTTAACCACCGCCAAGCCCACTCCTAGCCCAGAACCATGACGAGCGAGCGAGTTGAACTCTTTAAACACGTTGGACTGCTCTGATTTCGCAATACCTATACCGTCATCGATAACCAGAATATCAACTCTTTCTTCTTTTCCTGCGCCAGATTTACGCAAGCTAATTATTACCTGCGTCGCCTGACTATGTTTAACCGCATTCTCTAACAGATTTCGTAATATCCGCGTCAATAACAAGGGGTCGGTATAGGCCCACACATTGGCCTCCTCTCGTATCTCCAGCTGAATACCCGCTGCCTCACACCGGGGCTGATACTCAGTAACAAGCATATGAAGAAGCTCGTCACACGCCACATTTTTGTTGCGTGGTTTTATCACACCCACGCTTAATCTGGAGATATCGAATAACGATCCAAGCAGGTCTTGCAACTGAGTAATCGACAGTTGGAGCCGCCCCATGGTGTCTCGCTGACCGTCTTCACTAAGCCTTGTAGAAAGGTTTTCTGCCAACAGGTTCATGGCATGAAGAGGCTGTCGTAATTCATGGCTAGCCGTCGCCACCAATTTAGTTTTCTGCTCGCTCTCCCTCTCGGCTTTCGCATGTGAAAATTCCAATAGCAGCTGCCCAAGAAAATGGGTGCGCTGGGAGTGCTCTTGAAGGTAACTTCCTACACCACCAATAATATTCGCCGTGATCAGGAAGAAACTGTTATAAACCAGCTCCTGCTGCGAGACCTCTGCGATATGGATTCCGGCAAGATAGAGTAGGAAAATAAACCACGAAGTAGATATTGCCCCAAGGAAAGGCACCCGCATGACAAAGTAGCCGTACATTAATAGCAATAACAATCCATCATAAGGCATATAAACCTGCTGCAATCGAGCACTCATAATGATGGCGATAACCGCTAAGCCAGAAAGAAAGTAGCACCCACTATATAAAGCAAAGAACAGCCTGGGTTTAACAGGCTGATAGCTCAACCATATCAATATTAGAATCAGCGGACAGATAAAAAACAGCCTGATGCTAATCGTCCACTGCGAAACAAAGTCAGGGAATAACTGATAGTCCAGTACAGAATACGATAGGAAAATAGCCAAACTGATCCAACCCACCGGTCGGGATCGTTTTGTCAGCCACTGGTAGTAATACTGCTGATACACTTTTTCAATGGCTGGCAAAAAGCGCAGGTTGCGAAACCCTTGAGCCAGATCTCGCTTTACATCCTCTTCATTGAGGCCTTTTATCCAACGAGACATAGAAGCATATTTTTTATTATTGAGCATAATGGTCTTGGTCGGTTTGCTCAAAAATAAATCAAGCTGGCAAAAAAAGCATCATAAATAAGAGGTACAGGCGAACCACTTTACTTAATGCCGACTAACTTTATTTCCGACTAGCTTTATTTCCGATTAACTTTAACACCAGCTAAGACGAGCTGTTTAAGTCTCTTACTTTAGCCTGAGTGAGCTCTTTTTCAGTATTAAAATAGCGTGCTCTCAGCAACTCCAACTGATATGCCTGATCTTTATCAGCAAGCCCCGCCCCCAGCAGTTGTTGTTTTTCTGACTGGTACGCTTGGTAACGCTGGTCAAACTCCCGTTGTTGCTGCTGAAAAGCAATCATTTCATTGGCGACATCTTCGGCGTATCCTTCGTCCGCCAATTGCTGCTTTAGGGCCTCCTCATTGCCCGACGATATCACCTGATGCATCGCCCGATTTTTTTCAGCGTCAGCCATCACCGTTTCTTCGGTCTTTCTAACTATATCGGGCAGTTTTTCCCGATAGTACTGAGTCAGCGCAGCTTTCTCGTCCACAGACAATGTGTCGTCATTTTGAACCTTAATAGACGCAAGCGTGTACTCTCCATATGCTTCTTCTAAAGCAAAAAAAGCAGTAACCGCTTCATCACTCATGGTTTCACGGCGAATGGATTTGAGCGTCTGAAACGTCTTTTCCAGCGTCTCTATCTGATATTGTTTGGTTTGTTGAGCTTTAGGCAGCAGCGGTTTTGCCATCAATTCGACCGCACGATTTTTATACGCCAGGTACTCGCCAAGCAGCTGCATTGCCTGGTCAACCGCCTCAGGAGGCAAATGACTGGAGGCAATTTTTTGCATTTCTGCAACGGCCACATCTGGCGTCACTTCGCCTACGGTATTAAGAAAATAATCAAAGAAGTCTTTCACTTCAATATCAACAACAAGATTCCCGGCAGCATCTAATTTCAACTGGCCATCAATCTCGGTTCCCTCGAGTGAAGGGGCAAATGAGCGGGGTAATTGCCGCGGTGTTGCAATAGGTTCAGAACCACTGACTGGGTTGGGCTGGGAATGCGGAATAGCCGCTCTAACATTGAGCGTAGGCTGCCCGTTATCATACTGATTGCGGCCAGGAGCCTTTGACTCTGCTGCCGCGATCTCGCGCTCAACACCCTCTCCTCCCTGCTGAAAGCTCACAACACCGGCAATAATACCTACGGCAAGCGCAGACACACTGAACACCGCAACCGTTTTCATCCGCTTTTTGTTGTTCATTAAACTCTCTCAATTTTTGTTATTTTATTGCTAAAGCCATCAAAAGCGACAGAGAGAGTGTTGCTCTGCCTCTCTGCCAAGTGCCTCATTTCCTTAACGACTACTCCTTAACAACGACTCCTTAACAACCACTCCTTAACAACTACAGTCCTTTGTTTTTAAGGCGGTTGGCCTGACTTCGGTACAATGAGATTGGGTTAGTCCAGATAGAACGGACACCAAAAAGGTGGTTAATGGCATCTACGTGGTTAAGCTCGTAACTGGTGCTGATAACCTTCCCCATTTTGGTCGCACAAGCGGCAACCAAACCATCATTATCCTCTCCCCAACCAAAGGCGTTGGAGGTAATAAGCAAAAATGCATCCGCAGGGTCCAATATGTTGGTCCACGGAGTCTTACCACTCCATGAGAACATTTTTATATTATTGCCACTAATCAATACGTTTTCAGAAGAACCACTGCAATAGGTACGGTTAACGCCTTTCCAGCCAAGCGCATCATTAAGTGCGATAGTGCCGCGAGTGGTCAGTGTTTCCAAGGCAGCAATGCCATCCTGAGGGTTGCTGCTTGAAGAGAGCTCTCCAACAATATTCCCCAGTGCTATTGCAATAGCATCTGCACCACCTTCGACACTAGAGCCTGGTGGGATGATGTCACGAACAACATCCGCCACTTTAGAGCCATAGTTGACGCCGTTAATCGAGGTAATAGAAGCAATTTTACTCGGTACAATTGAAGCAGCTACACGAGAAGTAGGTGCGCCCTGGCTATGAGCCATCAGGTTAACCTTACTTTCCCCCAGACCAGATATAAAATTGGCTAGCTGTTCACCTCGCGCTTCACTTGAGTTTACAAATGAAACACTCACCGTGTACACCTTTGCACCATCACGTTCGAGGTTATATGGAACTTTGTGGAAGTAGTTTACAAGGCCGCCAAGGGTGTCAAACCCGGTCACACCATGAACCAGCACAATGGGGTATTTAGTTTTTGTATATCCCCACCAGGCATGAGAGTTTGACGCGACCATCGCAAGAGATAAGCACATCATTGTGAGCATGAGTTTACGCATTAGTGTCTCCATGTTTTATTTTTATTTAAAGTGATCAAATTGCGCATTTGAACGGCTTATTCTATTTCGCCTGATCACACGACGGTATCGCCCATTTGGGGGAGGTGCTAGGTGTGTTGGTTGGTGGAGGTGCTAGGTGTTGATTGAGGGAGGCAAGTGCAACTTATGCAGATTCGAAAACCGGTGTTAGAATAGGTCGCCGCTAACGGCTCGGTTTTATTACAATCCGGTTTATTACTATCATTAGTAAGCACTATCATTCACAAGCACTTTACGAGAGACAAGGTCATGAGCGACAAAGGTGAGATTAAGCTGGACACGTACGAGCAAAAAGTCAGTTATGGGTTCGGCTGGCAATTTGGTCGCCAGTTGCATAAAAATAATTTCGAAGGGCTCGACATCAACGCGGTTGTAGCAGCAATTAAACAGTGCTACGAAGGTCAACCCAGTCTGCTCAACGACAAAGAACTCGACAAAGCCTATGACGCTGTTAAAGACAAAATGAAAGCGGCCAAAGCTGAGCAGGAAAAAAACCTTAAAGCGCTTAACGAACAGTTTCTGGCAGAAAATGCCAAGCGAGAAGGCGTCACCGTTACTGAATCAGGTCTGCAATATGAAGTAATAGAAGAGGGAACAGGGGCCAAACCAGCCGCCACATCGGTTGTACGCACCCACTACCATGGCTCATTTATTAATGGCCAGGTATTTGATAGTTCCGTGACACGCAACGAACCTGCAGAGTTTGCACTCAGTGAGGTCATTCCCGGTTGGACAGAAGCCCTGCAAATGATGAAGGTGGGCAGTAAGTGGCGTATCGCAGTACCCGCCAGCATCGGCTATGGTGAAGCCGGTTCCCCCCCTGTTATTCCCGGCGGTAGCACGCTTGTGTTTGAAATTAACTTACTCGACATAGTCGAATAAAAATTGACTATACTGAGAGTGCTCATAACCCCTGTCACTCTAGCTCAGGCATAAGATGACAATAAGAAAAGAAAAAAGGAGATTTTTCATGCCACTTATTAAAGCAATAACCGCTGCGCTGCTGATTCTCACTGCCTCGTTGGTGTCTGCGGAGCAACCTCTAACAGGAAAGCAAATCCAACAGTGGCTCAACTCCATTGATGAAATTCAGAAATGGGCGGAAGGCCAGGAAGCACTTGGCGACATACCTGATGGCCCTAACGACCCATTTACCGTAGAGGCCATGATCAACCAACTCAAAGCCGCCAACCTTTATGACGAGGCAGAGGACGTGGTTGAGAAAAGCGGTTTTGATTCGCCGGAAGAGTGGGCTGAAATCCAGATGCGAATCGTCAAGGCGATGATTTCACTGGAAATTGAAAAAGAGAATATGAACGTTGATATTCAGGCTCAACTGGATCAGATCAAAAATGATCCATCCATTCCGCCTGAGCAAAAAGAGATGATGTTGAATATGATGCAGTCATCCATGTCGATGATGCAGTCCATGTCCAATGCTTCTCCAGCAGATAAGGCAGCCATCAAGCCATACCTCCCGCAAATAAGGGAAAAGCTGGATAGTGATGATATGAATAACTAATCAGGGTTGTTTTTCCCCGCCTTCGGCCTCAACATTGCCTGCTACTGAAAAACCAACATAAGGTTATTAGCAGGCATCTGATGTCGCTCTCTAAGCGTTAAATTAAATGAGGCCAAGGTATCCTGCACCGTTTCAATATCCTTAATACCGCTATCCGGGTCTCTCGCTTTTAACCACTTATCGAATTGACGATTGCCTTCCCCTGTATATTTTCCTCCCTCATTGAACGGCCCATAAATACAAAATACACCACCCTGCTTTAACGCCTTTGCACCACCTGTTAGCAAAGCCTCTGCAATGTGCCAGCCGACAAAATGAATCGTATTCGCTGTAAACACCGCATCATAGGCCATCGCAACCGGCCAGTGGTTTTGCGTAACATCTAGCTCAATGGGCTCACACAGGTTATCCAGCTGAGCCTCTTGCCACCATAGCTTCATTCCTGGCAAACACGCCCTTAAATCGCTGGGTTGCCATTTCAGGTGGCGGAAACGCTCAGCCAAATATACGCCATGTTGCCCAGTGCCGCTGCCTAGTTCCAATACCGTTGTGGCATCACGCAAAACATTTCCCAGAACATCGGCAATAGGCTGTTGGTTTCTTAAACAGGCTTCAGCAATCGGTTTCATCTGCTCTCCACTACTCGCTTATCATCAATGTTGATTTTACTGAACATTCCCCCTAACATCGCCAATGCTTAATTTCTCGCTGCATTAGCGTGAATATCATCACTAGAGGCCTTTGCACGACGTTACGAGCGAAATAAAGACAAGGCAAAAAATGAAGAAAAAGCGCAGTTTATGAGTAATAAATGAGCATTTTGAGTCATTTTTTAACGCTGTATTTGTAAGCGCAGTAGTCGTGCAAAGTTCTCCACTAATATACAGACTCAAAAGGGCATTACAATGACTGAAGATCAATTGATAGAACAGCTGGAAAGCGCACCTGAAATAGTTGAGTTTGATCAGGTCATCTCCGTCATTGCAGACAACTATCAATACCAGCCTACTCGTTTTTTGAATGGCGAGGTCGTTAACGAAGCCGGCAGTAATGAGGGCTCGTGCAAGCTGTTTTCTTTCGGTTTAATTAACCAGTTATCTGATGAAGAGATGCTCGCTTGCTTTGGTAAGTATTACCGTGATGATGTTCTGAAGAACCCGGAGGGTACAGATCATGCGAATATCAGAACCTTTATGGTCTCTGGCTGGGATGGCATCAAATTTGACCAACCCGCACTTATCGCTCAGTAATGTTTGATAAACAAGATTTGGTCAAACTGGCTAAAGTGAAGATGCCCTTCGGCAAATACAGTGGCCGCGTGCTAATTGATCTGCCTGAAGAGTATCTGCTTTGGTTTGCAAAAAAAGGCTTTCCCGAGGGGGCACTAGGCCACTTATTAAAGCTCGCTTTAGAAGTTCATATCCATGGGCTAACCCATATTATCAAGCCCCTCAAAACAATGGATATTGACTGAGTTTATTTCATCCTGCCTTCAATGTTTTAGTACGAAGCATTATCACCAAGTAAAACATGTATAGAAAAAGCGACTTTATATACATATCAAACATAACATGTCGATAAAATAGAAAAATATCGACATGTTATGTTTACGTGTCGATGCAATCGACATATACTCGCTTTATGTCGAAATAAATGGAAAAAATAAACATGACATGGCAGCCAGACCAGCCTTTCAATGATATCCCATTGCTTCCCCCGCCAAAGGACGCCACTGAATCCATTACTGTTTTAAAAGCGTGTATTTCTGCGCGGGCAGCCCTGGCGGAGTTGAAGCAGGCGGGTGAGTTATTACCTAATCAAGCGCTATTGATTAACTTGCTGCCTCTACTCGAAGCGAAAGACAGTACCGAAATTGAGAATATAGTTACAACGTCTGATAAGTTATTCCAGTACGCTCAAGAAGAAACTGCAGCTGACCCTTCCACCAAAGAGGCTTTACAGTACAGAACTGCTTTATATGAAGGTTTCGTTCAGTTAAGCGAGAGGCCCTTGTGTACTAATACTGCAGTGCAGGTGTGTAGCACCATTAAAGCCACACACATGGATATCCGAAAAGTACCAGGTACCACATTAAGCAACCAGGCAACGGGCCAAACTATTTATACTCCACCTGCCGGAGAGACGCGTCTACGTGACTTGTTGGCTAATTGGGAGCAGTTTATACATGCAGAAGAAGAGGATCCTTTAACTAAAACAGATCCCTTAATCAAAATGGCGGTCAGCCACTATCAATTTGAGGCAATTCACCCCTTTACTGATGGCAATGGCCGGACAGGGCGCATTCTGAATATGCTTTACCTGATAGAGCAGAGGTTGTTAACCCTGCCGATTCTGTACCTAAGCCGATATATCTTGCAAAACAGAGCCGAATACTATCGTTTGCTGACGAAAGTCACGAGTGATGGGGCTTGGGAAGAGTGGATTTTATATATGCTGAAAGCTGTCGAGCAAACAGCCAATTGGACGACGCAGAAAATAGCCGCTGTTCGTAAATTGATGGAGCATACTGGTGACTTTATCAGAGAGGCTTTACCCAAGATCTATAGTCATGAGTTGGTGCAAGTGATTTTTGAACAGCCGTATTGTCGAATAGCAAACTTGGTAGAGAAGGATATTGCCAAGCGCCAAACTGCATCAGTTTATCTCAAGCAACTAGTAGAGATTGGGGTATTGAACGAAATACAAGTGGGTAAAGAAAAGCTCTTTGTACACCCCAAACTGATTCAATTAATGACGCTCGATAATAATGAAATAACACGCTATGACCAATAACGTCATCAATCAAAATTTGGTACCTTATTCAAAATCCCCCATATACAAGGCTACATGTGACCTATTGTTCATATTCCAGAAAAAGCCCAACATCACACACTTATACATCGATATTGTAATTTAACTTTGCTTCATCCCCAGTCATTCCTCGAAACCCCCAACAGTGGGCTGGCTGTTCCTTAATGGTTATTTCAATGTCTATTGGGGAAATACCAACTTGGCGTTCGATTTCAGCAAACAAAGACTTGATGAGTGCTTTTTGAGTCTCTTTTTCTCGGCCTTGCATCATATTAATTTCAATTACCGTATAGGCATCAGAACGCCCACCAGGGTAATAAAAGTCATCCTTCGCCATAGGTATAAAGCGGTGGGCACGTTTATCTTCTGGCATGCCCAGTGCCGACTGCATGCAGCCATGAATGACCTGAGATAACTTGGATTTTATTGGGTTTAAGTGTTCTTTAATGCCGTACACGATGATCATAATGAGTCCTTTCTGGCGCGTAAAACCAAGTTCATATTGTTATACAGACGTACCTTAGAAGCCTAAGCATAGATGCTAACCAAACAATGAGTTCTTGTTAAGCACCTTTATTACGCCAAGGAAAGAAAGGCTCTACATCTGCGTGCATGATGCTATCTAAAAAACATGGCTAAAACTGCCTTGCAACACAGCTTTAATTAAAATCCCAGGCCCCATATGAATTGGCGTAAACGGCACGACTCCCCCTTCAATGCGCAATGCCTAACGAACAACCCTTGCACGGTAAATTGAATACGACGATGCCAGCACCAGGCAAATACCCGCAGGAGCAAATAGCGCGTAAAACGTCAACATACTGAATAGATACGCGCCGATTGTGCCCCCCAGAATAAACCCGCCAATGATGAGCATAAACAACAAGCCCTTTCTTTTGTCGAATGGCTCCCCTCGCAATTTTGCCCCGAGCATAATGCCCAAGTCTGTGAAAATACCGGTCACATGGGTTGTCCTGACAACGGCACCACTATACGTCGTGGCAAGCGCATTCTGTAACCCACAAGCGCTAGAGGCCAGATAATGCCCGTATAGTGAGTTTTTAGTTAAGAAATAAACAGCACAAAAAAGAAGCGCTGACTCTATAACAAGAAGGCCACTGTAATTACGCCCTAACTTTAAGGCTCCACTGCGTAAAAAATAGCCGGATATAGCCGCGCCAAACAGAAAACTCAAAAGAACAAGAGACAGATGGAAGAGTTCACTGAACGTCGAGTTGGCAATTCCCGTTCCGAGTAGTGTGGCAGTACCAGAGAGATGAGAAATTGACTGGTGCTTGAACCCAAGCAATCCAACCGAATTCACCAACCCGGCAACCAGTGCAAGTAAAAATGAGCCATGCTCGACCCATTTGGGCAGTTTTCTAATCATGGAGGGGTCTCAGAGTTAAGGTCATCAAATAGCCAGGAAGGCTACTGGAACAATGTCAATCGCTAAAACAAAGCTCACGCGTTTTCCTCAAGTAACTCTCGCAACGGGGCCGGAAGCATTTGTCTCGACTTTTCAGTGATGGCTTTTTCATGCTTTTGCCAAAGAATGCCAAGATAGACAATGCCAAGCCCGATAGCCGTCAATGTAATGGGGAATAACCAGCTATCTTTAAATACATCAGAAGCCAGATGCGCTAGATAGCCACAACTGCCCATAGCACCAAACACCACAAAAACTCTGCGGATAAGTAATACCCCCACACCGATCATCGCAAGGTTAATACAGAAATACAGGAACTTAGAGAGCTCACTGTCCGAGTTCTGGGCGGACAAACCACCCCAGAATGCCATCACGCCAAAGATGTAAATCCAAAAGGCATAATCAACTTTTCGCCTGGATCTTACGTCAACCCAGAAAGCGAGACCGATCATCAGCAGTCCAGAATATAATGAAACCAGTTTTCGCAATGCCCAGGTATTGTCCCCCCCTGAAATCATTGCCGTAATATCCATCGACATATACCACAGCGTCACAGCAATAGGCATGATTAAAAACGGGTATTTATATTTCCAGGCGATGGCAACGCCAACTACGAGCGTCCCAAACTCCATATAGAGCCAGTGCCACTTGATATACCGATGGTACTCTCGATATACCGTGTCATCGGGCCAGACACCCAGCCATTGTTGAAGGCCATAAATGGCTAATGGGGTTAAACAGACAACAAACGTTGCACAAATTCCGGCAGGAATATTCAGGCTCTTTGCTGAAAGAGTATTCGTTATTTTCAGACCGATTGCGGCATAGAGAAGCGAAATTGAAACCACGCCGGCACCACCAAACGACTCCCAGCCTAGATTCATAAACAGAGTCATTGCACCAATCGCAATTAACCCACCCAAATAATAAAGCACATGAGTAAAGGTAAAACGTGGCACATCCTGAGATTTGGCCTGAAAGTATTCAAAAAGGGCGTTGGCCTGCTCGGAGGAAATGATGTTTTCCTCCACTGCACCGCTTAACCTTTTCCTTGAAATATTCATCGTGTCACTCTCTGTTTGGCGTGCGTGCAATCTCGCCATAAATGGTAATGGTTCCGAGTTTTAACTAGTTCCTTGAATTCTTAACTTACCCGGGAAGTTTTTCGTAGCCAGGAACATTCACTAAGTCTTTTGACCAATTTGCACAACTACCAACAAAAATTTTAGCCGTTGGCAAAATAGGCACTTGGCTATCAAGACTACCAGCAGGAACGACAATACACTTTATATTTTCAGCAACCGTAGGTAGCGCCGAGCCACAATTTTGGCAGAAGCTTTTAGCATGACGGCTATTCGGATACTGAAAAGTCTTAACGCTACTGCCCCCTTGAGTCCAGGTTAACCTCGACGATTGAGCAAACAAATTAGCGGCGTGGGCTGACCCAGTATCCTTTTGACAACGACTACAGTGGCACAGAAAGAATGACTGAAATTCGCCCGACAACTCATATTCGACGGTACCGCAAAGACAAGAACCTTTATGTTGTTTTCCCACGATAATTTCCTTCCTTAACTACAGATTACGCGTAGCATCTACATTAACACACTTCGGGGCCAACAGTATTAAGATAGGTTTAGGTACGAAAGGGGCTGAAAAGGGGCTGGAAAGGAACGTTTTAGTGCTGGAGAGGGGATGGCCCATGGCCATAACGAGGCACAGAAAATCTCTATGCCTCGTTACGGTTGCAAATTTAGATGAGCTGCAAGCTTTTAGTGCTGGTGGCCACCCACACCGTGAGCATGGCCGTGTGATTTTTCTTCATCGGTTGCTTCCCGAACATCAACCACTTCAACATCAAATACCAACGTTCGGCCTGCTAGCGGGTGGTTGCTGTCGACGTCAACGTTAAACTTACCCGCCTTGACAACGGTAACCTGGCGAGGCCCTTGCTCGGTCTCTACAGAAACAACCATACCTGGGCGGAGTTTTGCCTTCGACTTTTTGTCGCCATGCAGGTGCTTAATCGGAATACGCTGCTGGTTAGCTTCATTACGCTCACCATAACCTTCTGACGGTGGAACCGTGACTGAAAACTGCTCACCGGCCTGTTTCCCTTCCATCGCCTTTTCAAGGCCCGTTACGATATTTTTGTGCCCATGCAGGAACAGTACGGGCTCACCATCATAAGAGTTTTCGATCTCCTTCCCACCCTCTTCTGCTAAACGGTAGTGGAAACTTACAACCTTGTTTTTATCGATGATCATGTCAATGTCCTCTGAAAGGGGGCAGTAAAAAAGGCCGTCATTATCGTAGCTGGTGCGTAGAAGCGCAAGAACATCACCCCATACCGTGTATTACAAAAACACGCAAAATTACACTGAAGAAACGCTTCGCAAAGCCGCTATAATCCTTAATGGTATATCGCCAACCAACAAACTACCTTTAAAGTCGTAAGATATATGCTCCGGATTCTTTTAAATCTTAAATTAAAATACAAATTTTGGTTAGTTAATGCTGTTTCGTTTGCTGCGGTTTGCCTGCTTTCACTGTATGCCATGCACACAGAAACCGAGCAGCGCCTGGCTGGCAACATTGAGTCCTCTAAGCAGCAAGTGGCGCAAACGGTTGCAATGGCTCAGGGGATGGATGCGGTTGAATTAATCAACGCTATTCGCAACACTCAAAACTTCTTTGTGGTCGACCAGCAATCAAATATCGTCTCGCCTAACGCTCTCAAGGTGCCTTCTGCATTCATTAAAAAGGCGCTAGCCAACAAAGGGCGTATAAAGCAACATATCAATGCACCGGGGCTGCTGGCCGATACCCCCATCGCCATTGCAACTATCACCCAGCATTCTAGCAACGGAACCTATGTTGGGCTTATCACCCATTCACCTTCTTTTTGGCAGGTATTCAAAAATGAGGCTGCGCGTTATGCGCTGGTGACGTTTATTTTGATGTCTGCGCTACTGGTCGCATCGCAGTTGCTGATTAGTTTTGTCGAACGGCACATCAACAAACTCAAAAATGTCATGCTGCATGTTCAAAACAAAAAAGACCTTACCGCTCGAGTCGCTATCGATTCATCAGATGAGGTTGGCCAAATGGCAGCTGCATTTAACCTGATGCAAGACGGCAGAATGAACACCATCAAAACGATTCGCCAGTCAGCAGAAACACTGAGCCTTACATCAAGTTCGCTTTCACAGGTGTCAGCGGATACCCGGGAAGGAATGGATCATCAATCAGCGCAGTCTGACCAGCTTGCCTCAGCGATGCTGCAAATGAGCACCGCAGCCGATGAGATTTCACAAAGAGCAGTCGAAACCCACCATATATCCGAAACGGCTTCGAAAAAGAGCCAGGAAGGAGCCCAATTAGTTCAGAAAACCAAACAGGCGATTACACAGTTAAGCGGCGACATCTCCAGTGCCGCTGAAATGGTATCGGCACTGAATGCAGACAGCCAAAAGATTGAAAGTGCAACGGAAGAAATTAGAGCCATCGCCGACCAGACTAACCTCTTGGCACTGAATGCCGCGATAGAAGCGGCAAGAGCAGGCGAGTCGGGCCGGGGCTTTGCGGTAGTAGCTGATGAAGTCAGAAAGCTGGCTATTCATGCACAGGAAGCCACAGACCAGATCCAAACCGTGGTTTCAAGTATTCAACAAGAAACCACCACGATTAATCAAACCATGGAAAGTAGCCGCACAAGGGCTGACGAGTGCGTAGCCTCTGCAGAAGGCGCAGCCACATCGATTGAAGAAATTAGTGATATCGTCACTCAGGTGACCGATAAGAATATGATGATTGCTGCGGCGGCAGAACAGCAGAGCCAGACCTCCGGTGAAATCAACAACAATATCCAGCTGATTCAGGCCGATACCCGCCAAGTGTACTTGAACACTGAGACCATTGCCGACAATAGTCAAAAAATCAAAAGTGAAGCAGAGCACCTATTTGGTACAGTCAGTGCGATGAAAGTTGAGTAAGCCGCCATAGTCATACCAGCGCTCGGTTAGTGGGTGGCAATTACGGAGGGCAGCGTAGTAGTTGACATCCCTATTGAGCCGCTGATTCTAGATTCTACCTTTAAGCTTTTGGTAAACCTTACCCTTATCACGTTTACCTACAACTAATACATACACTACTACCTCATCATCAACAACTTCATAAGCCAGGCGATAACCTGCTGTGCGGAGTTTTATTTTATATACCGAATCAAAACCACTCAGTTTAGCTGATGGCACTCTTGGGTTTTCAAGGCGCTCAGATAGTTTCTTTTTGAATTGACTTTGGATTGGTGAAGCTAATTTCTTCCACTCTTTAAGGGCAGCAGGCAGAAACTTTAATTTATAGGTCATCTAACGAGACTTCCACGGCTTGATCCTTTTTAGCCACACGCTGCTCCACCAGTTTAGCAAGTTCCTGATCGTCAAGCATATCCATCAGCCATTCATATGTTTCAGCAGGAACTAAATAAGCAGCCGGCTTATTGTGGTTAAGTATTGCAATTGGAGCTCCAGCGGATTCATTCAGAAGGGCGGTAGGGTTTTTCTTTAGCTCAGAAATACTTGCAGAGCAATCAGCTAGCACCTGTCTCATAACAACCTCAAAAAAGAATGATATTTAGAGCTAATTTTAGGTCATTAATTGTATGTAAGCTAGCCTTAATTTTTCAGGCATAGTCATACCAACATCGCCAACACGCACGGTTTTGTAAATGACTCGCGCGGGTGGCTAGCCATATGCTATGCTGGAACATATGTAATCTTTATTAACCCATGTGGTTAAAATGGGTAAAGTTGAGATGGGTAAAGAGGCGGCGAGTAATGGGTTCTACACGTTATCTTGTTATCATTTTAGGATGGCTCAGCGTCATACTCGGTGTGATTGGGATTTTTCTGCCTCTGCTTCCAACAACGCCTTTTATACTATTAGCAGCATGGTGCTTTAGCCGCTCTTCCCCCCTTTTTCATAACTGGTTGATATCACATCCAAAACTTGGGCCTATTGTCAGCACCTGGAGCAATGGTGAAGGTCTCCCAATAAAAGTAAGAAATCGCATTCTGATTATTATGTGGCTCAGTATGGTGCTTTCAGCCGTATTGATCGCCAAACTATGGTCAGCTCTATTGCTTGCTCTGATTGGGGCATCGGTGACGGTCTATATCATGCGAAGACCTGTTATCTATTGAACGATTTTTAAGGCTGTGCAGCTAAACTCAAGGGTTTAAGCAATCAGCCGATAGTATTTATATAGGTCGGCCCTGCTAGCGCTGTGATTACAGTGTCGCAAGCCATATCGCAAGATAAGGCGATACCACTAAACCAAACCACAAGCACCAAGGTAATGGGAGTTAGATGGCTGTATTTTTTGTTCATGAACCCTCTCGTGGAATAGTAACCCCCCTCGCTGATAAATATCGTATCAGGCAGATTCTTGACCCTGATGAAATGAACGAGATTCAAAAAACGCATCGGAAACTAACGCCTACCCCTGAAAACTATCAGCAACCGCAAGAGGGCGAGGAGCACTCAGAGGCCGAGCGGGAAAACCAAATAGCCGCAACCGCTTATTCGGAAACACGTGATCAGGCAACGGAGCAGCAGGCCCTGACGCCAGCCGGGTCAATCATGTCAAAACCTGTTATCACGATACCTATTAGCAGCTCACTTAGTGACGCCTGGAGGTTGATGCGGCATCATAGTATTAGCCACCTGCTCATCACAGACGAGAAGAATCAACTGGCGGGATTGTTATCAGAAAAGAACATCCTTCCGTATTTATTTGAAGCCGCGACCCCAGATAGAGATGTTACGCTTGAGATGTTCTGCCAGCGAACACTCTTATCCGCCACGCCTGATACGGACATATACGAAATAGCACAGGTTATGCTGGAAAACAGGCTGGATGGTGTGGTCATTATCGAGAACAATACACTACAGGGCATCATCACTTACTCGGATATCGTAAAAGTGTTGTTAAAAACCCAGCAAGTCGAAGAGTTTGCTTAAGCCCCCAAAAAGCTCAAGGCGCATTCACTGAGATTACCCCTTTGGGCGGCGATCGCTATTAATAAACTTGGCCACAAAAACCGCCGTGCCGTATTGTTCAAAAGAGTTTTTCATCAGGCGACTCAGTGCAGACATCACCTGATCGTACTCACCAAACAATTGCGTGCTCATTCGATTAGGAATGACCTCAATAGAAAGCTCCTGTTTTAAGCGCTCAATAAACGCCAGTATTGGCTTTTTATACTGATCCTGAAGTGGATAAAAACTTAATTCGACCGAGAGTTCCATCAGATTCACCTTTTAATTGTGGCGGAACCTTTGAACAATGATTGCGTTCACTGCATCGCACAAAGGTCTCGCACATTATTTGGAGCAAACCTTACCAAGGCAAGACATCACCATTTGAGTGCCAGAATGTGCCACTGCTTTCCAGTGTAAGTTCTTCAATACGTTGCGCCAAACGCTCCGCTGCGGTTGCGGGCGAAATATCACCGGCATAACCCACCATTGAGGTTTGAACAAACCCAGGGTGCAGGATCGCAACCGCTACGCCTTTAGGCTTAAGATCATTAGCCAGAGACATGCCCGCCGCATTAAGAGCGGCTTTAGACATGCGATATCCGTAGTAGGCACCCGAAGTGTTGTCAGTGATAGACCCCATTCGGCTGGTGACCAAGGCGACTTTGGCACCACGGTTGAGTTGCCCCTGAAGTGCATGGGTTACTCGCAATGGTCCAACCGCATTAACTTCAAACTGGCGTGATACTTCGGAAAAATCAAGATCAGCAAGGGTTTGGTTAGAGAAAATACCCGCGTTATTGATCAAAATATCAATAGATCTGCCGTTTAACACCTCTGTTAAATGACCGATACCTTGATCCGTCGAAACATCAACACCCTCCACCACCTCGACATCCAGTGCTTGCAGCGGCTCAGATAAAGAGCGACAAACCGCAACAACCGTTGCTCCCTTGCTCTTGTAGTGGGCACAAAATTCCAGCCCAATCCCTTTATTAGCACCAGTAACAACCACCGTTTGACTCATAGAGAAATCCTTTTTAACCATTCAAAAGTAAGACTGGGATCTTTTCACGATGTCACGAGCGAAACAAAGATAAGGCAAAAAATGGCGAAAAAGCGCAGTTTATATGTAATAAATGAGCAATTTGAGTCATTTTTTAACGCCGTATTTGTAAGCGCAGTAATTGTGAAGAGATTTCAGACTGAGTCATTAAAGTAGTTAAGATTAACCAGATGATCAAACTTAAAGAACAATAGATGCCTGCGGGACATGAATACAGTCTGAAATATAACTTCGCCTTTTGAGCAGGAACTCTGTTAAGCGATCATAATAATCTGCGCCTACAGCCTGCTGAACAGAGTCACGCTGTGCGAGTGTTTCTCTCCACTGTTTGGTCTTGTTTAAACCAGAAAGTATATCTTTCTCAAAATACTGCTCCATCACATCAAAATACCTGAATACAGGGCCGAAAGCGGCATCCGTCATACAGAACTGATCCCCCGAGAAATAGGGCAGTATCACCTCTCTTTCCAGGCGCTGAAACTTGTTAGCTAATTGCTCACTCGACTCAATAAAATCCTGCCGTTTTTTGGCGTTATAAAGCTGGGCAATATTGTTTAGTATTTGGGATGCGAACTCATTCCAGGCGCGGTGCTGAGCTTTGGACAAGCTCGATACCGGATGCAGTGACCCCGGCGTGATTTCATCCAGATATTCACAAATCACCATCGACTCAAACAAAATATGGCAATCATCAACAATTAACAGTGGCACTTTTCCAGTCGCCGATATTTTACTGAACCACTCTGGTTTACTGTTCAGGTCAATATACGTTCGTTTGTGTGGTATGTTCTTCTCAAGCAGGATAATGACAGCACGCTGAACGTAAGGGCACAGGTGATGGCTGACAAGTTCCAGTTGAGGGGCATTCATTTGAGGTTCGTTCGTTTGACGATGATTCATAGCAGGGCACTCCGTTTTGTCTAACTACCGTTTGCTGTGTCATTGATTCTACTGGACTTTTGAGAACCCCATGTTTGCAATAAAAAGAAAGGCATTTGCATTTTTGCCTATTGACGGTTGCTGAGATCCTGCTATTTATAGCGTCGTGAGAATATATGCGGGTAGCTTATGAGTAAGTTAGATAATCTAAACTGGGATGATTTGAAGTATCTGGTTGCGGTCGCTCGCAGCCATTCGATGACCAAAGCAGCGGCGATATTAAAGGTTAATCACTCTACTGTATTCAGAAAAGTCAGCGGGTTGGAAGACGCACTAGGGGCAAAACTATTTGTCAGGCAATCCGGTAGTTACCACCTATCTGGCATAGGGGAAGAGGTCTTAACTCATGTTGAACGCATGGTTAGCCATGTTGCCGATATTGAAAGGTTAATAGACAACCAAAAGAGTTCATTACAAGGACAGATAAATCTTACTGTTCCCCATAACTTTGGATATCGCTTTTTACCAAAGTACATCGCCGAATTTCAACAGATACATCGTGAAGTGGTGGTTAATTTACAAGTCTCCAATCAGAGCAGTAACCTTTCCAGGCAAGAAGCAGATCTTGCTATCAGGGCGTGCTCATCACCACCGGAAGATGTGGTTGGTAAACACCTTTTTACACTACCGTGGGCCGCCTATGCCTCAGAGCAATATATACAGAGCTTTGGGCAACCTGAAGGGGTTGCTGATTTAAACGCCCACAAACTGATTGGCTGTCATACAGACTTAACTAGCCTTCCCGCCTTTAAGTGGCTACATGCGAACACCCCTACGTCCAATATAGCAGCGAGTGGCAACGATCTGGTGTCCATGTCAGCCCTTGCAGAAGCAGGTGCAGGCATCGCCATTCTGCCCGCGGATCAAGCCAAACCAGCACTTAAGGTATTATTTACCCTTGAGCAAGTGCCGCCCAGCGAGATCTGGCTGCTCTTCCACCCCGATATGCGTAACTGCAAACGGCTAAAAGCGTTCAAGAGCTATTTAATTGACCGGTTATTTAAAGAACCAACGTTAGCGGCCTATAGACACACATAATTCCGACTACTTAATGAGCTTGATCAAACCACGAAATGCTTCGCCTTCTGCTTTCTGTTGCAGTTCAAACAACACTGCTTCAACGCAACTTAACTTTGCGCCACGCTGCGTCATCATTTGCAGGCCGATCTGTTTATTTTCTTCTGATCGTGACGAGACCGCATCAGCCACGACGGTTACCTTGTAGTCATTTTCCAGCAGGTCTTGTGCAGTTTGATAGACGCAAACATGGGTTTCAATACCAGCCAGAATAACCTGGGTTCGCCCTTCCTTTTTCAGCCGTTCGCGAAATGCGGCTTCACCGTAACCGCTAAATGCGGATTTGGCGATCGGTTGCTCTGGCAACAGTTTTTCCGCCAGCGATTCAACCGTCGGGCCTAATTTATCGGGCAGTTGTTCCAGCCAGATAATGGGCATATCCAATAACTTTGCGCCTTCAATCAGCACCCCAAGCTGGCCAATCAGAGCGTCGCTATTTGACATAATTCTGGCTAACTTGCCTTGCACATCAACGATAACCAGTACAGATTTTTCTTTTGCTAATGCCACTATTCCACCTCCGCTATTGGTTTAGAATCTATCGGTAACGCTACGCCTTATCGCCTGATCCATCAAGCTGATATCTACAACATTGGGTTATCAGGCCAAAATGGCAGTTTCGAATAACCGTTACAACAGTTAAACTAGCGGCTTTACAACACCTCACTCGTTAGCACGCTATTCAAGGATACTCATGGCAATCAACTGGTTTCCCGGCCATATGCACAAGGCCCGTAAAGAGATTCGAGAGATCATGCCCCAAATTGATCTTATTATAGAAGTGCTGGATGCGCGCATTCCTTTCAGTAGTGAAAACCCTCTGGCCAACTCGCTTAGAGGCGACAAGCCCTGTATAAAAGTGCTCAACAAGAGTGACCTGGCAGACCCTGAACTCACCGAACAATGGGTCGCCTATCTAGAAAAATCAAAAGGCGTAAAGGCTATTCCCACCACCTCAGAGCAGCCAGGACAGATTAAAAACCTGCTCGACTTATGCCGCCAAATGCTGCCTGAAAAGGCTGATTCAGAACTGTTGATCAGAGCCTTGATCATGGGCATACCCAATGTGGGTAAATCGACCATTATTAACACCCTGGCAGGCCGGGTTATCGCAAAAGTGGGGAACGAACCCGCCGTCACCAAACGCCAGCAAAAAATCAACCTGCAAAACGGTATTGTGCTGTCAGATACCCCCGGGTTCCTATGGCCCAAACTGGAGCCTGAAAGCTGCGGTTATCGCCTGGCAGTCACCGGAGCCGTAAAAGACACCGCCATTGAGTACGAAGACGTTGCATCCTACGCCGCCGAGTTTCTGTTAAACGCCTACCCACAAGCCGTCAAGGAGCGCTATCAACTGGACACATTGCCCGCCAGTGACTTCGAGCTGATGGAAGCCATTGGCCGAAAACGAGGCTGCCTGGGTTCAGGCGGGAGAATAAATCTTCACAAAGTATCTGAAATCATACTCAATGAATTAAGAGACGGCACCCTTGGCCGCTTAACACTGGAAACACCGGAAATGGTGGAGAAGGAGCAAATTGCACTGGCGGCTGAGAAAGAAGCCAAAAAGGCAGCTAAAGAAGCGCGGAAGAATAAGCGTAAGGGTTAATAACAAAAGCCCTCATGCTAGAGGGCTCATTGCATTGCCTGTAGTCTCCAGGTGTAGTCGTTCAGGCTTGATCAGGCAGGCTCAGCCCCTTTAAATTTTGCATAGACACTACTACATGCTTTAACCCCCGCGAGAACAATCCCGCCTGCAATAATCCCCGCAATAGCATTCACTAAGGTTGGCATTATAACCGCGAGCGCACCGCCCAGAACCGGTAAAGCATGCACGGCTTCTGACGCTAGGTGTGGAAGCTCATGGCCTATTGGTAAGCCGTGCATCAATATGCCACCGCCGACCATAAACATTGCAGCCGTACCCACTACCGAGAGAGTTTTCATCAGATAAGGGGCAAAGCTCAAAAGCCCACGGCCGACGGCTCGCTTAATGGAGCCCCATACGTTGCTCGCCTCGTCTTTTACCAAGTAGAGCCCGGCATCATCCATTTTGACAATCCCTGCAACAATGCCATAAACACCAATTGTAATGGCAATGGCCAACACTGAAATAACCGCAACCTGCACACCAAATGTCGCTTGCTGGCTCTGTATTGCACCTAAAGAAATAACAATAATTTCAGCAGACAGAATGAAATCGGTGCGTATTGCTCCTTTAATTTTCTGTTTTTCCATCGCGACCAGATCGACTGTCGGATCACACACCGCTTTGAGCTTCTTGGCATGCTCCGCCTGATCTTCCTCTTTACTGTGTAGAAACTTGTGGGCCAGCTTCTCGAACCCTTCATAACAGAGGTACGCGCCACCAATCATTAACAGCACGGTGATCGCTGAAGGTAAAAGCGCACTGATCAACAACGCCGCTGGTACCAGTATCAACTTGTTTTTAAACGAACCTTTCGCGACCGCCCACACCACCGGTAGCTCTCGCTCAGCACGCACGCCTGAGACTTGTTCGGCATTGAGCGCCAGATCATCACCCAACACACCGGTAGTTTTCTTGGCGGCGATTTTGGACATAGCCGCTACATCATCCAATAACGTAGCAATATCATCAATTAAGGCTAACAGGCTTGAGGAAGCCATCTATTCACTCCTGAAATAGTTTCACAAAGGTATATCGCGTTTAATAATTTAATAAAACAATGAAAGGCGGGGTTTAAACAAAATGAAGGCGGTAATCCAATAATATTTTACAGAATTGATTTGGTTACCGTGTTAGAAAAGTTACTTTCCAACCCGTTACTATCAACCACTGTGACCGCAAACAGGTGAGTACCTGCTTTCAGCCCTGAAAGGTTCAGCTCGGTTTCATCACCGGGAACCTCAAGAACTTCCTCAACGGCACCATCGTCGGTTGTATGATAAATTTTGAAGGTTTCAATTTCATACAGTTCGAGGTCGCTGCCATCGGCACGCAGGTTTGGCAAGTTCCAAGATAATGTAGCAGAGCGCTCATCTTTTTTGAAAATTGGGTTCGCAATATTTCCATCGCTACCACCACACCCAATTAACGCTAATGAAGCAAAACCTAACATCAATGCCAGCATGGTATTACCAGAGCGGCACAGGCTATTAAACGCAGCTCGAACTTGACATTTAGATGCTATTTTCATTTCAATCAAAATATTATCCAGGTTTTTATTTTAGGGCCGAGTAACCATCACTTCATCAAGTTGCAATTAAATAGCAGATCTCTCATGTAAGTTATATTTTGTTTTCGAGGCATCTGGGCAGTTGTTCAAACACACATGCTTACTTAACATTGCCGGCGAAGAATACATCAATAAAAACCCGCTGAAAAAAGCACTACTCACGTCCCAGATAAACGTCATGCCATATCACCAGCTAAAACACTAATCGAACTTCGCATTTTGCCCATATTGTATATTATAGAATATAGGGTAGTGACTATATAGTAAGAAATGGAATATAGTGGCCAATATTTTGAGCCACTATCACATTTCTAAAGGTGACAAATTGTCATTTTTTGGCACAGATGTAACAATCCTGTTCTCCATGCGAGTATTTGTTTTACAGGATTAAAACCACTGATGTATCGTCTATCTCTATTTTTACTAGCCTGTTTATTGACTGCGTGCTCTGAGCACAGCACGCTGACCATCAAAAATATTGAAGCAGTAAAAAGTGCTCCCCCTTCACATTTTATGGCCAGTGCTGAAACCGTTGATATCACACCGCCCCCCGGTTACCTGCCCAGAGCGGGTTATGCGACCTGGTCGACCATTGGCGAGGGCTTTCGTACCCGGCTCTATGCCCGAGTCTACTATCTTCGTGATGTTGAGGGTGACAGCCACCTTATCGTTCAAACCGACTTGGCCACAGGCTCTCGAATACTTCACACCCGACTCGGAGAAGTGCTAGCAAAACAGACCGACATCAGCGCCCGCAACCTTACCGTGACCGCCACGCATTCGCACTCAGCCCCTGGGCAAATTGTAGGCAGCCAGTTCTATAACAAACATATATCGCACAAGTCAGGCTTTGCCAGTGGCTACTTTGATTTTCTGGTAAAGCAAATTAGTGAAGCAGCAATCAAGGCCTACCAACAACAAAGACCCGCCAAGATCGCTACGGGTAAAATTGATATCTGGGGCCAAACACGCAACCGCTCCATTCAGGCCCATGTGGAGAATAAAAACGTTGAAAACAAGAGCATTGCTGACAACCGAACCTTCCACCGAATCAATCCATCACTCTATATGGTGCGCATTGATGGGCTTTCCGAAAGCGGGCAGTATGAACCCATGGGCGCGTTTGCCAGCTTCTCTATTCATGGCACTGCACTACCTCAGGAGGAAACCTTATTCAATGCCGATGTCTGGGCCTATATCCACAAGGATTGGGAACAGTTTATTACTCAGACTTATCGGCCTTCAGAAGACATACATGTCTCTGCCTTTGAAGGCACCCATGGGGATGTAGCCCCAGCACAACGGTTTGGCATGGCAGGTTATATAGAAGCAAAGCGGATAGGTCAGGGGATCGGAAAAAAGGTCTCATTACTCTATCAACAGCTGGATAATAAACTGACCGACCAGGTTGATATCGCCACAGCGATTCGACACGTGAATATTCGGGAAGCCAACACCATCAACGGCTATGAAATATGCGGCGAAGCAGCAGCCGGTATGACATTAGCCGCTGCACCACTGGAGCATACTTCTCCGGTTATCGGCTATCTTCCCTTCTTCAAACAAGGTTCCCGCCGCTGGGGCGACGAGGAAGACAACTGTCAGGGGCGCAAGCGTATTTTAGGTTTCTCGATGCTACAACCGCTGTTGGAGCCCAAAGATAGCTTCCCTGATTATGTGCTGTTTCAGCTAGTCAAAATTAACGACCTGGTAATGGTTCCTATGCCGTTCGAGATCACCACAGAGTCTGGCAACCGCATGACCAGCTCGGTAAAACACGCCATTAACAGCTATGACGCTTCTGTTAAACATATTATGGTTACAAGCCTCGCCGGTGGTTACACCGGCTATGTCACCACCCCGGAAGAGTATGGGCGACAGTATTATGAGGGAGGACACACGCTCTATGGCAAACAGACACTACCCTATCTCACAGCACATGCCAGCAAACTGGCGAAGGATATGTTCAGCAAAACAACGGCTGTCACAGAGCTACCTGAGCAGTGGGAATACCACTTTGATATAGAAAGGTTTATACCGCAAGATGCACCGGCAGCAGGCCAGCGAGTGATTACCGAAAAGCCGGTTTACCACCATGCCTCTGTCAACGAAGAAGGTCAGTGGCGCTTTAGCTGGGTTGATGTAAACGCCTCAAAAATTGAACTGCACCAGCCACTGCTCAGCATTGAGTCACGCCTGAATAATGGCCAATGGGCACCACTAAAAGTCGATGGCGTTGCGGTCAACGACCAAGGTTACGATATGGCGGTCAGGCTAATCAAAAAAGACGCCGGCCATGGCATGGCCGAATACAGTGGTTATTGGTACAACCCGCTGTTTGATGGGGAACAGCGGCAATATCGGTTTGTTGTGCAACCAAGAGATCAGCAGGCGACTTTTTACTCGCCTGCGTTTAACTAATACTTCGCGCGAACAGGCAGCTGTTACGAAATACATAATGGTGCGCAAGCCCAGTAACTGGCTGCTAATGCCTAAAGTTTCTCAGGGTCGGAGGGTAGCAATTCTGCAAAACCGCGTATCGTCAATATCGCGATCATGCTCTCCTGTGTCTGGTAGATGATTCTATATTCACCTTCAAAAACCTCCCGAATGGTTGGGTTTTCATATTCCGGCACCATGCGGCCTCGGAAGGATTGTTCGGCTAAGCTATCGCCTCGCTCAATAAGACGTTCAATAAAATGTTTTGCATTACTTGGCTGGTCTTCGGCTATTTTTCGATAAACTTCCTGTAAGCGCCCTCGCGCTCGATATGTCCATACCACTCCTGTCATTTAGTCAGTCCCAAGTCCTTTCTTAGTTGATCGGTTGTGACGACTCGTCCCGCTTCCACATCGGCAAGCCCTGCCGCTATGTCATGATGAACTTGCAAGGTATATAAGATTTTTTCCCAACTCGTGTCATCAGGTAGCTGATCAATGAGCTGATGAACGGTTTCTTTAATATTCGCTGTTTGCATCATAATAACCTCTGTTTTCTTCTCCCTAAGCATATCAACTTTCCCTCTTGTTTTCTGCTTTCTTAAAGCCACTGCCCAGCACCTGAATATAAACCGGCAAGCAGCGAGCTATTGAGAGTTGCAATCAGGTAGTGTTAAGCCCACTGGGACTAGAGGTGGGCAATGTTAGAGATGATGGGTGACTATAGCATGGCCGAATACAGTGGCTACTGGTACAACCCGCTGTTTGATGGGGAGCAGCGGCAATATCGGTTTGTTGTGCAACCAAGAGATCAGCAGGCGACACTTTACTCGCCTGCGTTTAACTAATTGCTTCAACGGTCTATTATGGATTCCCGCCTGCGCGGGAATGACAAAGGAACCCGGGAATGACAAAGGAGCTAAGGAATGACAAATGAACCCGGGAGTGACAAAGGACCTTGAGAGTGGCAGTGGGCCATAGCGGGACCATCAATAAACAGTAGCTACGACCAACCACAAGGCAATATGTAGGTTCTACAGTAAATACCTACCAGCGCTCGCGACTACGACTGTCACTAACCCCAATACCAGATTGATGCCGACGATCTTTCTAATCTGGTTTAGGTTATTACCCGCAACAGCCCAGTCAGCCGCTTCAACAGCCGTCTTTAGTCGTTTGAATGGCGCAAAATAAAGATGCGCAAACAACAGAAACATAATATAGCCAATACCCAGCATAATATGCACATGCTTACCGATGCTGCCAAACCCGCCATACAGTGCAATCATGCCATGCCCTGTCACAATCAGTGTAATAACCGCCGCCCACACCCAAGTGAAGAACTTTACAAACACATGAGCCCAAAGCTGAAGCCGATGAGGGGGCTCAAATACCGTCGCAGCGACAGGGCGAAGGCAAACATAGGCGAAAAACATACCGCCAACCCAGATAACAGCGGCTAACAGGTGCAAAGGTAACGCAATTGACATATACAGCTCTCTTCTAAAGAATCGTTATTTTAAGTGAGTAAGGGGTATTTCTGTTCGATCAATAATTTTACGCAAAACAAAACTTGAATGAACCCCGCTTACCCCCGGTATACGAGTTAAGCGGCCCAACAGGAACTCCTGATAACCATCCATATCAGGCACCAATACTTCTATCAAATAGTCTGCGGCTTGCCCGGTAATAAGCGAGCAGGCCATGACCTCTGGATAGCCTTCAAGCGTTTGTTCAAAGTTCTCAAACCGGTCGGGCGTATGGCGATCCATACTGACTTGAATGATGGCCGTGAGTTTAAGGTCTAACGCTTCCGGGTTCAACAGTATTGCGGTTCGGTTGATAATCCCGTTTTCTTCTAGCTGCTTAACCCGGCGAGAGCAGGGGGAAGGCGAGAGCCCTACCTGTTCTGCCAACTCAAGGTTGCTAATGCTGCCATTTTTTTGCAGTGCTTCGAGGATTCGACGATCCAACCTGTCCAGACTTACCATTACCAGCCACCTTGCTGCTGTAAACGAAAACGAAAACGAAGAATATACAGTCAATATCTAACATTTGTTATATTCAAGCAATATAACACTAATTTAAAGTTAATTTGAAGATAATTATTGCCAAATTAGACTTATTAATAAGCATTTTTGCAATCATTCACTCTATCATTAGCCCTATAATTTATTCTCGATATCTTATTACAGGAGCTGCCTTTCATGTCAGGGTTCAATCATCAAAAGTACCGTCCTTTCGCCCCGATAAAGTTGGCCAACCGGACATGGCCCGACAACGTCATTACCCAAGCACCAGACTGGTGCAGTGTCGACCTGCGTGATGGCAATCAGGCGCTGATTGAACCCATGTTCGTAAGCCAAAAACAGATGCTTTTCGCCTTGCTGGTAAAAGTGGGTTTTAAGGAGATCGAAGTTGGCTTTCCAGCAGCATCGCAGCCGGACTTTGACTTTGTAAGGTGGTTGATTGAAGAGAACCAGGTGCCAGACGATGTCACGCTGCAAGTCTTGACCCAGGCGCGGCCCGAGCTGATCGAACGTACCTTTGAGTCTTTGAAAGGTGCCAAACGTGCCGTTGTGCATGTATATAACTCGACCTCTACCGTTCAGCGAGAACAGGTCTTTAAACTAGATAAACAAGGCATTATTGATATCGCCGTACGCGGTGCCCGTAAAGTCAAAGAGCTGGCAGAAAAACACCCGGAGACAGAGTGGGTCTATCAGTACTCGCCTGAGAGCTTTACCGGCACCGAGTTAGATTTTGCCGTGGAAGTAGTTGATGCTGTCACCGCAGTTTGGCAGCCAACTCCCGACAAACCAGCGATTATTAATCTGCCTGCAACTGTTGAAATGGCAACACCCAACGTTTTCGCCGACCAGATAGAGTGGTTTTGCAATCACGTCAGTAACCGCGATTCGATTATTATCAGCGTGCATACGCACAATGACAGAGGCTGTGGTGTCGCCGCCGCAGAGCTGGCCGTCATGGCCGGAGCACAACGAGTTGAAGGCACCATGCTGGGGAATGGAGAGCGCACCGGGAATATGGATATCGTTACCATGGCGATGAACCTGTACAGCCAGGGCATTGACCCCGAATTATATTTAGCCGACATGGATGAAATTGTGCGGGTAGTCAAAGCCTGCACCCAGCTACCGGTTCACCCCAGACACCCTTATGCCGGTGAGCTGGTTTATACTGCGTTTTCGGGTAGCCACCAGGATGCCATTAAGAAGTGCTTGGCACAGTACAATCAAAAACAACATGCCAGCCCCGAACAACCCTGGCAAGTCGCTTATTTGCCCATCGACCCAACAGACCTTGGCCGAAGTTACCAAGAGGTGATTCGGGTGAACTCTCAGTCGGGTAAAGGGGGGGTTGCATACGCGCTTGAACAGGTATATGGCGTACAGTTACCACGCTGGTTACAAATTGCCTTTAGTGGCGCCGTGCAGCAACAGGCGGAGTTAAATGGTGGAGAGGTTTCAGCTGAAGATATGTGGCAGTTGTTTAGCGATGCCTACATCGATCACCCGTCACCGTTTCGCTTAGGTGCATTTGACCTAAAACGAACCACCCATGACCAGGTGCATGCACAGCTCATTTCTGACGCTCAAGCCATTGAAGTGTCCGGTGAAGGCCATGGTGTTATGGATGCGTTCGCCCAGGCATTGCGCAGCCATTGCGGCGTACAAGTGAGTATTCAAGAGTATAGCGAGCACGCCTTACAAGAAGGGAGTGACGCCGATGCCGTGGCGTACCTGCAACTCAGCATTGAAGGTCAGCAATACGTTGGTGTTGCCATCCACGAAGATACCGTCGCCGCATCTCTGAACGCGATGTTAAGTGCGACCAATCAGTATATGGCAAAGCAACAACAAGCAGTCGCCTAATTGCAGAGCACACCCTGCCTTAACCGGTGGGGTTAGTGGTCTTGCGATGCCTGCCTGCGGTACATTCGTTCGATATGGAATAACACCAGCGCGACAATAATAAAAGGCAGCGTACTGAGTCCATAGCCTTCAGTACTGCGTTCTAAAATCAGATGAATAAAGAACATGCCAAGATCAAGACACAGCAGCGCAGTCAGCCCGCCAGAGATATAATCACCGAACTCTTCCAACCAACCAGAGGTTTGCTTTTCCATAAGGAGCCTCATTATTATAATTGAAGTGTAGGTTCCCTAAGTATATTCCGTTGTTCAGATTTTGCTCAGTTTTTTTTGCCAAAAAACACTATTTTAAAAGTTCAGATTCCATATTACCTGACACAGATCGAGGCTGGTTATCACTATCAAACAGGTGAGGGTAAGCTGACTGAATTCCTTCCAGGATAAAATCCATCGGTACGTCTGCAAACTCGCCATGCTCATTCACATATTCCATGTGCTGCGCACCATCGTCCGTATATTCCTGGAAGATCGAGTCGTTAACCCCGTCAAACGCCAGCGGCTCAACTTTCATCAGTCGGCACAACCGCGCGTTAAATGCAGGAGTCGCTTTAACCCATTGACCATTGAGGTAGAGCTCTATATAGCCATGCATTCTAAATATATCCGAGCGGAGCCATTCAATCAGACGAGGGCTGGATAGATGGTTCTTAACGTCCGCCAACCCCAGCCTGGCAGGAATCCCCTTGTAGCGGGCAGCCGCGCCGAGAAGCACGGCTTTCGGAATACAGTATGATTGCCGGGTTTCCAGAACGTGGCTAGCGCTAAGGGTTTTTGGATCGTCCGAAAACACATAAGGGTTGTAGCTAACATCATCCCGTGCAGCCAGGTATAGCGCTTTGGCAACTTCAACCGGGTCACCGGGCACGCCTTCCAACACTTGATCAGCCCACGCTTTAACCGCTGGTTTATCATAATCATAGAAGCGAGTCGCGACCAAATACTGATCAAAAGAACTATCCATACCTTCACTCCGGGCATACATTGTTTGAGACTGTTTATAGCATGCCGCTAAGCGAGCCATGCTTCAATGGTTAAAACACTCAAATGAATAGACTCAAAAAACCACAGTCAATAATAGTGCAGTGTCGATGGAGTTTGAGCAGCTTTGCTATTAGAGCAACCGCTGCTGCAACCACGCTGATATGTCTTCAATCTCTTCAAGGCAAACCTGATGCTCCATCGGATAAGTCTCATAGTCAGCCTGATATCCCAAAGCTAAAAGGTCTTCATAGCCTTTTCGGCCTAACGCTTCTGAAACAACCGGATCTAATGAACCATGGTAGACCTTGATAGGGATGTCCTTGTTAACCGGGTTTGGGGTAATCGTCTGTGCGGTTGCGAAGTACGTTGATAGGCCCAACAAACCACCCAGTTTTTCAGGATAAGTCAACGCAGCATGGTAGCCTACTGCTCCACCTTGCGAAAATCCGACAATGATAATTCGCTCACTGGCAATACCTCGCTCCTGCTCCCGCCGAATCAGTTTATGAACTTCATCGACAGACTGAAGCAGGTGTCCTTCGTCGATTTTTCGGTCAATGTCCATTTCCAAAATATCGTACCAGGCAGGCATGATAAATCCGCCATTCACGGTTACCGGAATCGAAGGCGCATGAGGCAGAATAAACCGTATCGCCGCCTGCTCAGGTAGATTTAGTTCAGGCACGATAGGTTCAAAGTCATGTCCGCTGGCACCTAAGCCGTGTAACCAGATAACAGAGGCATCCGCTTTCGTTTTAGGTTCTATTTCTATGGTAGATAAATACGACACAACACCGGCCTCTTGAGTGAATTTAAAACCGTACTCCGGCCTCAAAGCGTGTAATAGTAGCATCAGACTTATTGCTACCAGACCCCATATCCACCTTTTGGTAACCATAACTGCCTCTAACAAACACGTTTGAGGTAATATCCGCTCTCAGGCCCAGGGCGGCACTATATGACCATTCTGTTGTACTGTATGAGTTCGAATAGCAGTACCAGTAATAGTAACCACTACAGTAATACTCACCATTACTGACATTGGAGTCTACGTAAGTAAAACCACCCCCTAAAACAGCATAAGGGGTTATATTGCCCTCTAGCAGGTGAAAAGTGACATTAACGTTGTTGGTATAAAAATCACTTCGATGACTCAGGGTCTTCGCATTTCCATTTGAATCTAAATATTCCGCCTTGTATTTAGGGTTGTTATGGGAAAACTCCCAAGCAAAGTTCCAATGGTTATCCATGTTATAACCAAGCGTGAACCCCCACCCTGTATTCTCATCAAACGCTGACTTTGAACCATTTTTACTGGCAATCGTGTCTTCACCCTGATGCTTTGCCATCAACGTCCCTTCCCAGCTTCCCGCCCGATCTTTAACATAACGGGCATGGGCACTGACTGACATCAGCAATATCATTAAAGCAATGGCTACCTTGGAGTACATGGAGTTCTTCACCTGATTATTGTTGGTTTATACACGAACAGTTCCATCTTAGCTTACACCAGCTTAAGTGTCGCCAGTGTTCTTTGACGTGTTGTGTTGAGCAGTGCCTCATCGTCAACCAGAGACTCTCCATAAGACGGAATCATCTCCTTCATCTTGGTTTTCCAGCCAGCACCTTCAAGGCGGTCTTTAAAACAACGTTCAACCACATCAACCATCGCCTGAACGGCGGTCGACGCGCCCGGCGAAGCACCTAGCAGTGCTGCCAGTGAGCCATCTGCCGAGGCGACCAGCTCAGTGCCAAATTCCAGCTTGCCCTTGCCGTTCTCGTCTTTCTTGATAATCTGAACCCGCTGGCCTGCTTTCGCGAGTTTCCAATCCTCTTCTTTTGCTTCGGGGTAAAAATTCCGCAGCGCCTGAACACGCTCTTGGTGAGACTGGAAAGCTTCGCCAATTAAGTAGCGAGTCAAATCCATATTATTAGCACCAACAGACATCATCGGAGCCAGGTTATTGCCTTTCACCGAACCAAACAGGTCAAGCTTCGAACCCTTTTTCAAAAACTTGGTGGTGAAACCGGCAAATGGCCCGAACAACAAAGCCGGCTTACCATTGATAATCCTTGTATCAAGGTGAGGAACTGACATGGGAGGCGCGCCAATAGGTGCCTTTCCATACGCTTTAGAGCGATGTTGTTGAACAACCTCTGGCTTGGTACAAACCAGCCACTGGCCACTGACCGGAAAACCACCATAGCCTTTTCGCTCAGGAATTCCAGACTTCTGCAACAACGGCAGTGCGCCACCGCCAGCCCCCAGGAAGACAAAACCCGCATCAATCGTCTTAACAATTTTGGTATGCTTTTCTTTAATTCGAACCGACCATCGGCCATTTTCCTGCTGCTTAATCCGGGTTACCGGGTTGTTCATCAACAGTTCAAAGTTAGGGTTAGTCTTTAGGTTCTCCACCATATTCCGTGTTAACGAACCAAAATCCACATCCGAACCATAATCTACCCGCGTCGCGGCGACCGGTTGCATGGGGTCTCGCTGGCTCATTGCCAACGGCATCCACTCATTCAATACTCTTGGGTCTTCGCTATAAACCATATCTTTAAACAGATGATGAGCCTTCATTAACTCATAGCGCTTGCGAAGAAACTCAACGTCCTTTTCGCCCCAGACAAAACTCTGGTGGGGGACGGAGTTGATGAAATGAGTAGGAGCAGGGAGGATATTATTCTCAACCAGATACGACCAAAACTGGAGCGTCACCTCAAACGAAGCATTGATAGCCAGCGCACGCTCAATTTCAACATCACCACTTTCTGTCTGAGGTGTATAATTTAGCTCGCAATACCCTGCATGTCCTGTACCCGCATTGTTCCAGCCATGGGTGCTTTCATGAGCAACATGATCAAGCCGTTCCACCATCACTATTTTCAATGATGGGTCGAGTTGTGTAAGCATCATGCCTAATGTGGCGCTCATCACACCACCTCCGACCAACAATACATCTGCAGTTTTTACAGCCATTCACATTCCGCCTTTGCCATCTAATCGGTTGGACTCAAAAAGGGAAGGGATTTTAGCTAAATTTTGCTGTTGAGACCAGAAAATACCCTCATTACGGTTTTGCTGTGCCTTGATATAGTTAATACCTATTGATGTCACTGTGCGAGATTCATCTTGCCGGTAGCTCCTGAATAGTCTGTAGAGCATGGTTACAGCCCGAAATAATCAATTAAGAATTGAGCCTAGTATGTAACTATAGTGCAAGACTACCTTAGTAAAAGGCCGTTTTTTCAGAAGATAACGATAGTTGAAATAAGTAGCCGTAACTGAAGTTATATATTACAGCTCCCCAAACGCAAAAAACCGGCATCAGCCGGTTTTTAAGACTAAACCAATATAGTGTGCGGACCATATTGTTTCAGTGTTTAAATGTTACTTTTTATCTTGACCCTTTTCTTTATCTTTTTCGGTGCCTTTTTGCTCACTGCTTTCGCCACCGCATCCGCCACAACAACTCATAGACTCTTCCTCTTAATTGACTTACTCGTGATTGACCAACTGTTTGTTAATATCCGCTAATAATAACGGGCAGCTTATAATCTGTACTTGATCAATATCAGCTCTAGCCTGGGCGGCCATCAGCCCTGGTTGTAACCAGCATTGGCCCATAATAACGCAGGTAAATACTGTATGCGGCGACCCAGAGAACGGCCGCAGCGACAATTCCCCAATTGGCAAGCGGTGGAACCAGCCAAGGCAGCAACACGCGCACCACTGCCGCAGTCAAAATAAGAATATAACCCAGTGTCATTAACTTTGGCGGCTGTAGTTTACGCCCGGTATGCCCAAGCGTAACCCTCGATATCATGGCTAGAATCATGCCTCCCATTGCACCAACAGTCAGGCAGTGCAGTGCAATACTGATATTCCCAAGCCAACCCATGCTATACAAAAACAGTGCAATCATCCCTACCGGCACAAACAGATACGAGAAGTGAAGCGACCATAACAACGGGGTGCTAAGCGTGTGCGCAATACCCCAGCGCATAAAGCGCCAACCATTCGATACCGCCGCTAAAAGACTTAGTACTGCGAGCAAAGGCTGAGGAACGACTGAAAAACCAACAAAACCAATAACCACCAACGCAATGATGCTGCCAATGCTCAACCCGTCGAGCCAACCAATATTCGGAAGCCGGGTATAACTTGATGCATTGGCAGTAAAGAAAGGGATCACCCTGCCGCCAATAATCGAAACAACTAAGGCAATCAGCAAAATGGCACCATGCAGCGAGTGAAGCGCCGTCAGCGCGTTGTCTGTCAGCACGCCCCAGTGACTAACACCATTCAATATCATCAATACCAGCAAAATCGGTACGAACATCAAGTTGCGCCACTGCTTCACCTTCAATACGGGATAAGCCATAGCCATTGCGCTCAGCAACAAAAAACTAAGGTCAACAACGGCCACAAGCCAGCCCGGAAGTGAGCCGCCAAAGGCTATAAAGAGTCTCCCCAACAGCCAGGCCAGCGCCAGCACTGCGAGCTTGTTGCCCTTCAAGCCGGGAACTCCCGTCCAACTCTGTACAGCGGTTAACAGGAAACCAACCACAATCGCTGCACCAAAACCAAACAGCATTTCATGGCCATGCCACCAAACCGGCCCACCGTAGGGTTGCCAGTCAAACGGGGCAACCCAAAAATAGGCCCACCAGCAGAGTGCAATAATAGAAAACAGCGTACCGCCTAAAAACAGAGGCCTGAACGCCAAACGCAAAATAGGGGGGATAGCCATAGCGGCATTCATATTATCTACATTAGACATCGTTACTTAAGTCCGTGTTATCGAGTGGCTTCTAGTATTGAAAACATCACTCTGGCCTTGAGAAAAGCTCATAGAGAGCTTTGCACGACGTTATGAGCGAATCAAAGACAAGGCAAAACATGACGAAAAAGCGCAGTTTATGGTCTATAAATGAGCATTTTGAGTCATTTTTTAACGCTGTATTTGTAAGCGCAGTAGTCGTGCAGAACTCTCTCATAAAAGATCAGGCCATTCTGCACCATGGATTAAGTTTATTAAATGGGATAGATCAAGCCCACGATATTTTTTGATTAACCTATTCAACAAATAAAATAAGGTTATGCATATCCTCTATGAGCCATCTCAGAATTTCGATTGGTGATCACTATGACTTTCGCTAGGCTAATAATGGTTTGTCTCAACCGACTATCTTCGTCATGGAAAAAGGAACGCCTAAATCCAGACGACCCATAATTATAAAGGTAAAAACTATGAAAAAGACCATCTCACTCCTGGCGGGGATAGCACTTGCTTCCGGGGTCGCTACATCCCAGGCTGCTACGCTAAAAATGGCTTATGACGCAGACCCGGTTTCCATGGATCCTCATGAGCAGCTATCAGGGGGGACACTTCAGCTCTCCCATATGATATTTGACCCGCTTGTGAGATGGACTAAAGATTTTAGTTTTGAGCCTCGTCTGGCTGAAAAGTGGGAGCGCATTGATGACCTGACCGTGCGCTTTCACCTTCGCAAAGGCATCAAATTCCATAGTGGCAACACCATGACTGCTGCTGATGTGGTTTGGACATTTGACCGTTTGAGAGAGTCGCCAGACTTCAAGGCTGTTTTTTCGCCATTTAAAGAGGCCAAAGCGGTTGATGAATATACCGTTGACTTGGTAACCAACGAACCTTTTCCACTGGTACTGAACAACGCAACCTATTTGTTTCCGATGGACAGCAAGTTCTATTCAGGCACCGACGAAAACGGTAACCCCAAGGGCGCGGTGGTTAAGCATGGTAACTCATTTGCGTCTCGCAACATCTCTGGCACCGGCCCCTATAAAGTGACCTACCGCGAGCAGGGTGTAAAAGTCGAATTCACTCGGGATAGCAATTACTGGGACAAACAAAGCAAAGGCAATGTCGATAAAATCGTATTAACACCGATTAAAGAAGCCCCCACTCGCGTCGCAGCGCTTCTTTCAAATGATGTAGATTTTATTGCTCCCGTTCCGCCAACAGACTTAAAACGCATCGACAAAGCACCGAATGCGAATCTGGTCACTATGAGCGGCACCCGTATTATCACCCTGCAAATGAATCAGGAGCGCCGTAAAGAGTTTAAGAACCCAAAGGTTCGCCAGGCCATTGTCCATGCGGTTAATCAGGTAGGCATCGCCAAGAAAATAATGAAAGGATTCGCCACACCAGCCGCGCAATTCAGCCCCAAAGGCTACTTGGGACACAACCCTGACTTAAAGCCGCGCTATGATCTGAAAAAAGCGAAGCAACTGATGAAAGAAGCGGGTTATGAAAACGGCTTTACCATCACCATGATGGCACCGAATAACCGCTATGTGAACGATGAGAAAATCGCACAAGCGGTGACCTCCATGCTGGCTAAAATCAAAATTAAAGTCGACTTAAAAACAATGCCTAAAGCACAGTACTGGCCTGAGTTTGATGCCCGATCAGCAGACATTATGATGATTGGGTGGCACGCCGATACGGAAGACTCGAATAATTTCTTTGAGTTCTTGTCGACCTGTCCAGACACCAAAACCGGCGCTGGACAATACAATAGCGGTAATTACTGTAACCCTGAAGTCGATAAGTTAGTCGCAGCAGCAAACACAGAGACCAACTCAGAAAAGCGCGCCAAAATTATGCAGAATATTGAGAAGATCATCTATGACGATGCCGGGTTTATTCCCCTGCACTGGCAAGACCTTGCTTGGGCGGCCAGGAAAGGTGTTGATATCGAGCCGATTCTTAATGTTATGGATTTCCCATATTTGGGCGACTTGGTGATAAAAGAGTAACCAATTGATCAATGTCGGTTCATACGGCTCGGTCGGGCTGTATGATCCGCCAGACTAGTACGATTTTCAGATTAAAACCTGTACCGGGTGCATCAACGCACCCAACAGAATCAAGGGCTGGCTTGGTATTCATTCGCATATAATCATGAGATGAACCAGCAGACCCTGTTGTTGAAGCCATATTTCTCGCTTAGCGATGACGGTGCCTATGCTTGCATTTCTCATACGAAGGCTATTCCAAGCCTTTATCGTAATGTTCATTATCAGTCTTATCAGCTTTTCAATTCAGGACAATCTCGGCGACCCACTCCGTGAAATGCTCGGTCAATCGGTATCACAAGCCGAGCGAGAAGCACTGCGTGACGAAATGGGCCTGAATGACCCATTCCTGACTCAGTATTTCCGATTTGCCGGGAAAGCGATTCAGGGAGACCTCGGCACCTCCTACTTTTTCAAAGAGCCCGCACTTGAGGTTATTTTGAAAAAGCTACCCGCAACCCTGGAGCTGGTATTCGGAGCCACACTTATTATTGTACTGTTTTCGGTGCCGCTTGGGATTTACGCCGCGATTAAACCGGAAAGCTGGTTTTCAAAATTCATCATGGGGCTCAGTATCGTCGGCATTTCGATTCCGGTATTCCTCACCGCTATTGGATTGATATATGTTTTCTCGATCGAACTCGGATGGATGCCCTCTTTTGGTCGAGGTGAAACTGTTAACCTGTTTGGTTTCTGGGACACCGGTTTTTTAACCGAAGACGGCTTGGTTCATCTGGTTCTTCCCTGTATATCACTTGCATCGATTATGATGCCGTTGTTTATCCGCCTGATCAGAGCCGAAATGATGGAAGTGCTGCAGTCGGAATATGTTAAATATGCCTGGGCCAAGGGCATTCCCCCTTATCGCATTTACTTTGTTCATGCGTTTAAAAACACCATGCTTCCCGTCATTACTGTCGGAGGCGTCCAGATTGGCACCATGGTCGCGTACACCATACTGACCGAAACAGTCTTTCAATGGCCGGGGATGGGGTTTCTCTTCCTCGAAGCCATCAACCGGGTTGATACCCCGCTTATTGTTGCCTACCTGATTGTGGTTGGCGCTATTTTTGTGATCACCAATACGCTGGTCGATCTGATTTACGGAATGGTTAATCCAACGGTTAAACTTGCGAGCGGGAAGGGGTAATCAATGACTCAAGTAAACGGTTCACCTCAAAACGGCTCATCTCAGAACGGCTCACCTCAGAATGGTGCACAGCAAACGCACTCGCAGCAGGTTCCAGGTAGCAGTCTTGTGCCAGAACATAGGCCAAGTGCATTGGAGCGCTTCCGAGACTCGCATTTTTGGCACAGTTTTAAGCGCGACAAAGTTGCCTCAATAAGTTTCGCCGTGTTTGTAATGCTGCTTATCATCAGTTTTGCCGCCCCGCTTATTGCGCCTTTCGACCCTTATGACCAGACTCAGATCGACATTATGGATTCTGAACGGCCTCCTTCGTGGGAAGAAGAGGGGGATGAACGTTTTATGCTGGGCACCGATGCACAGGGTCGAGACCTGTTCAGCACCATTCTTTACGGAACCCGTATATCGTTGACGATCGGAATCTGTGCCGTGCTACTACAGGCATTTCTGGGCATTATTGTCGGCCTGTCAGCAGGCTATTTTGGCGGCAGAATTGACAGTTTTCTGATGCGTCTTGCGGATATACAGCTCTCATTTTCGACCATGATGGTGGCGATCATTGTACTGGCCATATTTCAGGCCGCCTTCGGTACTGAGCTATATCAACAGCTCGCGCTGTTTATGCTGATTATGGTGATCGGCATCGCCGAGTGGCCCCAATATGCACGAACTATCAGGGCGTCGGTGTTGGCTGAGCGCAAGAAAGAGTACATTGATGCTGCCCGAGTGATCGGTTTTGGTTCACCTCGTATCATGTTTAAGCATATTCTTCCAAACACGCTCTCTCCCATTCTGGTGATCTCAACGGTGCAAATTGCCAACGCCATCATATCTGAGGCGGCACTTTCGTTTTTGGGTTTGGGCATGCCCGTCTCCAAACCATCGCTGGGGTCACTCATCTCAAGTGGTTTCGAATATATATTCTCAGGTGCCTGGTGGATCACCGTTATTCCCGGCATTGTGCTTATTGTTTTGGTACTGGTTGTTAACCTGCTGGGTGACTGGATGCGTGATGTACTTAACCCAAAACTATACAAGGGGTAAAACATGTCTCTGTTAGATGTTAAAAACCTCGAAGTAAAGTTTGAGCTTAGAAAGGGCGCAGTAACAGCGCTTCGAGATGTATCGTTCAGCCTAAATAGAGGCGAGCGAGTGGGTATTGTAGGTGAATCTGGTGCTGGGAAATCAGTCGCCGCCTTTTCGATTCTGAACCTGATCAGCCGTCCGGGCAAAATTACCGGCGGCGAGATACTGTTTGACGGCCAGGATCTGTCGAAATTATCCGATAAGGCATTAAGAACGATTCGCGGCAACCGAATCAGTATGATCTTTCAAGACCCGATGATGACACTGAATCCGGTGCTGACGGTGGGTGAGCAGATGATTGAGTGTTTGCGCACTCACACTAAAATGTCGAAAGCAGAAGCAAAGCGCATCGCACTTGAAAAGCTCAAGCTTGTGCATATCCCCTCGCCGGAAAAGCGCCTTGATCAGTACCCCCATGAACTGTCCGGGGGCATGAAACAACGGATTATCATTGCAACAGCACTGCTCCTGAGCCCCGATATTATCATTGCCGATGAACCCACCACCGCCCTGGATGTGACCATTCAGGCCGAGATCATGGATCTGCTGCAAGAGCTGTGCAAAAGCCAAAACCTGGCACTGATTCTAATTACCCACGACCTGGGTGTGGTATCACAGGTTACTGAACGAACCATCGTGATGTACGCCGGCAGGATCATCGAAATGGGGCCAACCAAAGAGATCATCAATGATGCTCAACACCCCTATACCCAAGGGCTAATCAATGCACTGCCGCAGCAAGCGGTACCAGGCGGTCGGCTTAGTCAGATTCCTGGCAATATGCCGTCACTTGAGAACACACCGAGCGGCTGCGCCTTTCACCCACGTTGCAGTTATGCCACAGAGCGATGCCGGACAGAACTACCTGGCTATAGCCCCTCGGGTGGTTGTTCGGTCGCCTGTCACCTGATTGATGAACTGAATAAATCGACCGATACACGTAACGATGAGCTGGCAGAAAAAGAAGGCGGATTAAACAATGAGCAGTGAAAACGCATTAGTCGATATCAAAAATGTAGAAATGCGCTTCCCTCTCTCTGGAGGCTTTCTTGATCAGATTAAATTTCGCGGAGGAAAATTCGTACGCGAGCAGGAGTTTGTCCACGCCATCAATAACGTATCGCTATCCGTCGAAAAAGGCGAAGCGCTCTGCGTGGTAGGCGAATCCGGCTGCGGTAAGTCAACCGTCGCACGCACGGTGATGGGGCTGCTTTCGCCCTCAGCAGGCCAGATCTGCTATCAGGGTCAACGCATTGATAACCTGCCCAACAAGGCACTGATGCCATATCGACAGAAGATGCAGATGATCTTTCAGAACCCCTATGCATCGCTTAACCCCAGAATGACGATCAGCCAGACACTGGCCGAACCCGTCAAGTTTCATAACCCCACCCTAAGCGCGCAGGATATCGAAAACAAGGTAGCTGACGTCATGTTCTCGGTGGGGATCGACCCTAGCTGGGGAGTGCGCTACCCCCATGAGTTTTCCGGCGGTCAGCGACAGCGCATCAGCATCGCCCGTGCGCTTGCTGTCGACCCTGAATTTATCGTCGCTGACGAGCCTATTTCGGCACTTGATGTATCGATCCAGGCTCAGGTGTTAAACCTGATGATGGAAGCGCAGGAACAACGTAACTTAACCTACCTGTTTATTACTCATGACCTCTCGGTGGTACAGCACTTCGGCACCCGTGTTGCCGTCATGTACTTGGGAACCCTGTGCGAACTCACCACGACGGAACAACTGTTTAACAACCCTCAACATCCATATACCCTGGCGCTGCTCAGCGCCATTCCAAGGTTGGAAGACAATAAACCCAGCCATATTAAGCTAACTGGCGAAGTACCTACTCCGGTAAACCTGCCCACTGGCTGTGTCTTCCATGGTCGCTGTCAGCATGCAACTGATCGGTGCCGTCAGGAAATACCGAAGTTGATTGCCACGGACGCCGGGCATCAGGTGGCATGCCACGCAATTGAAGAAGGGCGTTTATAGAACGTTACCCGGATTTCAATCATAATAGGCTAAACTATGGTATCAACGTCATAATTTAGCCTCCCTTCAATAGGGATATGCAGAGCAGGAATATAGGTATTTAGTGGAAATCCGCTGGTTAGAGGACTTCATAGCTTTGGCGCGCACGCAGCACTTTTCACGTGCGGCGGATGAGCAGAATGTCACCCAGCCCACCTTCAGCAGACGTATCAAAATGCTGGAGGAGGAGATGGGGGTCACGCTTGTTGATCGCAACACACTGCCACTCTCCCTCACTCCCGCAGGCAGGGACTTTCTGCAAAGCGCCCGTCAAATCACCCAGATTCTTAAAGAAACCAAAGTTCGCTGTAATGACATTCACAGCCAAGAGCAGAATCGACTTAGTTTTGCGACCAGCCAAACGCTCTATTTGAATTTCTATAAGGCATGGCTGAAACCGTTCTGTGACGATGCAGGCATTGATATTGAACTTAACCTTAACTCAACGGCCTGGAACAGCAGCCAGTTCATCAATGCCCTCATGCAGAACCAGTGCGACCTCATGCTCTGTTATTGGCACCCCGCTATCGAGCCCATTGCCACCAAAGGCGATAACCGTCACCGCTATATCACCGTTGCACACGAAAAGCTCATCCCTTGCTCTGCCGCCATCGATTCAAACACCGCAAAATATAACTTGCCGGGCTCCAGCCGAAAGCCCATCCCCTATATTGATTACCATGAGGATTCATTACTGCGACCAGTGATTCAATCATTCCTGCAGGAGAAGCAACCCACGGCACACCTGCAAACAGTGAACCGGAATTTTCATTCTGTCAGCGTAAAAGCCATGGTTAAAGAAGGCTTTGGCGTCGGCTGGTTGCCTTCACGGCTGGTTGACGATAGTCTGAAATACGGCAAGATGGCGCGTGCTGGAACTGGCGAGTGGGATATTCCTGTTGAAGTCAGGCTCTACTCGCTCGAAAATAACCCAAACCCCAATCTCGAACGTTTTTGGGGCGCTTTAATTGAATTTTTAGATCAGCAGCAGGCCCGTAAAAAAACCGCATCAGTTAACTAAAAACAGACTTTAGCGAGCAGATAACTATTCTTTTAATACAGTGAGTTAATGTGACTAATAACAAAAACACCTTTCACGCATTTTGCGATGACGCGTTAGCCGATCATGATGCGGTAGAGATCGCTCGTTTGATAAAATCAAAAACACTCAGCGCCAGAGAGGTCACCGAAGCGGCCATCGCACGCGCGCACAAGGTCGAGCCAAATATAAACGCCATTGCGACCGACTGTTTTGATAACGCGCTAATGACATCGAACACCCTGAAAAGTGGTTTTTTTGCCGGTGTTCCTACGTTTATCAAAGATAACAGGCCGCTTAAAGGGCTACCGACACAGCATGGTTCTGATGCCGTTCGCGCCAAACCTGATAAAAAGCACGACCCCTACACGCGCCAGTATATTGAGCAAGGATTCACTGTGCTGGGTAAAAGCACCCTGCCGGAGTTTGGCTTCAACGCCACAACGGAGCCCGAGCACAGCGCGCCAACCCGCAACCCCTGGAATATCGAATACTCCACCGGCGCCTCATCAGGAGGCGCAGCGGCGTTAGTAGCCGCCGGTGTAGTCCCTGTCGCACACGCCAATGACGGCGGAGGGTCAATCCGAATCCCCGCTGCCTGCTGCGGTCTGGTCGGGTTAAAACCGAGTAGAGGACGACATGTCGACTCGGTTCAAGCCAAACTACTGCCTATAAACATCATTAGTGAAGGTATTGTCAGCCGAACAGTGCGAGATACCGCCTACTTTCATGCCGAAGCAGAGAAGTACTACCGCAACAATCGACTACCTGAAATTGGACTGGTCGAAGGCGCCGCAGACAAGCGGTTAAAAGTCGGGGTTATTACTCACTCTATCACCGGCCACGACACCGACCCGCAAACCCTCAGGACGCTTCAGGAGACCTCTGCGCTACTCAGCAACTTGGGACATTATGTTGAAGAGATGCCAATGTTAGTCCCAAACTCATTTATAGAAGATTTCAGCTTGTATTGGTCGATGCTGGCATTTATGACTCAGAAAACGGGCAAGCTCGTCATTGATCGTAGCTTTAAGCCTGATAGGCTAGATGCGCTAAGTGTCGGGTTAGCAGGCTTATACAAGAAGAATTATCACAAAACGCCCTGGTTCCTATATCGACTGAGGAAGACACAAAACGATTACGCTAGAGCATTCTCCCATTATGATGTTATTTTAACCCCTGTCTTGGCACACACGACGCCAAAACTGGGGCATATTAGCCCTGACATCCCGTTTGAAGAGCTGTTTAATCGGCTAATGCAATATGTTAGCTTTACTCCTTGGGCAAATACCTCAGGTGGGCCGGCACTGTCACTGCCAATGGGACAAACCGAAAATAACTTGCCTATTTCGGTTCAGCTTATGGCGGGGTTAGGGCGTGAAAGAACGCTATTGGAAGTCGCTTATGAAATTGAACAAGCAAAACCCTGGCGAAAAATTCATCAGCCATGATTGCTGCCAGTGAACGATTATTTAGCATGTAATAAAACACAAGTAGCCTGAGCACTAAGGAATTTAAATCTAAACCTAAAAAGTAGCAAAGATTAGTTCTGGCAATAACGGAGTTTATTTAAGGGCACCAAAAGGCGCAATTCAAGGATGGGGTTATGATACGCAGGATTTTCTCGTTACTATTAATTATCAGTGGGTTAGCCATCATCATGATGGCCTCTGCCTTTTATATACTGAATACCAAAGACCCTCTGATCGGGTTTGAGCAATACCGGTTAACACCGGATCCGCCTGACAACCCCGACCATCTCACCGCGACGTTTATCGGCACTTCAACGCTGCTTTTTTCAGACGGAAGCAACGCTATCATGATCGATGGGTTCTTTACGCGCCCCGATATCAAATCACTATTATGGGGGTCAATTCAGTCAGATCTTCCGTTAATAAAATCAAGCCTCGCGCGCCTGAAAGTCGACAAACTGGAAAGCATTATGGTGGTGCACTCACACCATGATCACGCAATGGATGCGCCAGAAGTGGCCAAGCTGACAAATGCCGTGGTATTCGGCTCAGAGTCAACCGCCAACATCGCACGAGGGAAAGGCCTGCCAGAAGCAAAAATCGAAGTGGTAGATAACAATAGAACGCTGCAGTTCGGCCAGTTCAATGTAACCATGATCAAATCAAAGCATTCACCTGTCCCATCGGTGATGGCCAAAGTGACAGGTATCGGAGAAAATATTGTCCAGCCCCTTCCGGCACAACCCCGCTTAACAGACTTTAAAGAGGGTGGCAGCTATGTGGTCCATATTGCGCACCCTCTCGGGAACATTCTAGTTCAAGCCAGCAGTGGTTATGTCGATGATCTGCTCACCCCTTATCAGGCCGATGTTATTTTTCTGGGTATTGCAGGCCTCAGCAAGCAGTCTAATGAGTTTAAGCAGACTTATTTTAACGAAACCATTGATGCCGTTGGTGCCAAAATAGTCGTTCCTATCCATTGGGATAACTTTATGCTGCCAATAAACAAAGCGCTGCTTCCCCCTCATCCGCTGGTTGATAATATCTCTGAGACACTGGCGTCACTCTCCAGTCATACCCAAAAAAACGGCGATCAGCAGGTGATGATAATGCAAGCCTGGGAATCAGTTGAGCTATACTAGAGCACGCCAACCACTGCTGAAAGCAACACAAGTCTCATCTAACAAACCTCTTTAATACTCCCTTTGATATTGCAGCTTTCGATATGCCACTACGTTAGCGAAACAAACTCAACGTCTGATAATTTCAGCCGAAACGTACTAATAACCTAACCCTCTATTCAACAGCACTGATAAGATATTTATTCTTACGCCTGTTTATACTGTAGCGGCAATATAGAATATAGCCTTGTCCATGACAGCAACATCAAACCTAACAAATGCCAGAAGCCGACAATATGCAGTCAGACCCTCAAAAATTACTAAAGAAGAACCAGAATTTAACCCGCTCAGAAATGCAAAAAGTCGTTTCCCATGTGCAGCGCGACGAGGATGACTGGGTGATCAACACCGTAATGATCGAAGGTTGCGATGTCCCCTTTAAATTTAAGCGCAAAGAACATTACAAGAACCTTAAAGGCGCACGCGTAAACCTGACCTATTATCCAAGTAGCGAGAACGTAGCCGGAATTCCTTTTGAAGTCATGAATGTTGTCAGAATTAAAATCGCGTAAAAGTCATGATCCCTATCCGTCTTTTTGTTTTTTGCTCTAGACTGTTGATATAAAACAATTCAAATCACCCCAACAGGCCGTAGAGTGAGGCCTGTCAAATACCAATAAGAAACCGGAGAATTTTATGCCATTCAAGCCTGATCTAGTCGATGAACTAAACGTGTTAATTAAATTTAAAGACAGTACGCAAGAAGGGATAAAAGTTCATAAAACGGCTTCACCATCATTGATAGAGGCCACTCAGAGGCTATTTGACAAAGGAATGATCACACAGAAAGACGGTGGCTACCTGACCCCACGAGGTTTGGTAACGGTAGAACACGCGCACACCCTCCATGGGCTGCTTTCATCCACCCCTGAGTGACTGGTTTTTATATTCAACAAAGCTACTATATTCAACAGAGCTACAAGACACATGCTAAAAAACAGTGTAAACCCGCTAAACCTGGCAGGGCAGTTAACGATAGCCGGGCGCTTTAAAAATCTGACGCTCTTCTGCCTGGCAATAACCGTCTCTTTACTAACCGCTTGCAGTGGCCACCCAGGTGCAGGCAAGTGGGTCGCCGTTAACAGCAATGACGTACCTTATACACGCATTAGCGTTGACTTTGATGGTAAAGCAGCGATTTATCCGGCTGACCAGCAATCACCCACTCTAAATTGTTACTGGCAGGCATCAAGCGCCGAAACAATAGATATTCAGTGTGGTAGCTCAGACCAGGAAGAGGGCACGCTGCTGTACACCCTTGAAGTCAGCGGACAAAACCTCGCCATACTGAAATATGAAGACACCGTTGTGGGCCAGTTTAACAGGCTTCCTTAGCAAGCGCCCTTACCACGGTTATATCAACCGCATAGTTCAGGCGATTGCCCAAGGTCTAGGCGGTTGCCCAAGATCTAGGCGATTGCCGGTTGTTTCAGGGGCCTGCTTCGGGCGACACGGTTAAGTTCGGCTAATTCACCTTTCTGTGAACCTGTCTTACCAATCAGTAATGTTTTAACCACCCGAATAACGATATGATTGTTGTTGAGTGATGAACTGGTGGAAAAACCAGATATATTAAAAATATTAGGAACGAAAAATGAAATTTGTAAAATTGGCTGGTGTGGGTGTCTTGGGGTTAGCGTTAGCTGCTTGCAATGAAGATCAGAAAAAAGAAGTATCCTTAGAGTCTGATATGGATAAAGTCAGCTACGGCATGGGGCTGAATATCGGCAAGAACTTCAAGCAGCAAGAACTTGTTATGAATGTTGATGCCATCGCAGCAGGTATGCGCGATGCAATGGATGGCAAGCAGCGCCTCGATGACGAAACCATTAAAGCCTCTGCAGAGGCCGTTCGTGACAGAGAGATGGAGAAGCAAAAAGCACTGTCAAACGCACAAAGCCAAAAAGGGAAAGAGTTTCTGGCTGAGAACGCCAAGCGTGAAGGCGTCACTACCACAGACAGCGGCCTTCAGTACGAAGTCATCACTCAGGGCAGTGGCGAAGGAGAAAGCCCAAAAGCAACAGACACCGTTTCAGTTCATTACCACGGTACGCTGATTGACGGCACCGTTTTCGACAGTTCAGTTGAACGCAATCAGCCTGCGGAGTTCCCGCTAAATGCAGTTATTAAAGGTTGGACTGAGGCCCTGCAATTAATGAAAGTGGGCGACAAATGGAAACTTTACCTGCCATCAGAAATCGCTTATGGCGCTCGCAGCCCTAGCCCGAAAATACCGGCCAACTCCACCTTGGTCTTTGAAGTTGAACTGTTGGATATTAAAAAATCCTAGTCAACAGGTTAACTAATTTGCCTTTAAATTAGTTAACACACAGCGATAAATGGCGCTCAACCGGTGCCATTTATCTGCCTATTAAAAATCATTCTATCGGGCGCAGGGCACCCTCTTACTTCTTTGTAGCCACACATTTTGCCAAGGTCTTTACGATCCCATCAAACGATAGGGACACCAAATAAGCGCTGATGAAAAATACCTAGCAGCGCATACCCGGCACCACCTAACACAAGCACGGCGATATCATTCATTAAGGGCTTGGATTCTTTTTGAAGGGTAGCCCCTCTGCTATTCGCAGACGCCATATCAACCAGCGCAAACATCAAGAAGCTACCAAATAACAATATTGATGCCATGTCACCGTTAATCATCAAGTGCCCAATTGCCCACAAAGAAACACCCCATAACATTGGGTGGCGGGTGTGTCTTTTTATATTTGAAGGCAGATAGGCCGCAACCAACAGGACAATTGCAGGCAACACAATCAGCTTGGTTAAGACGGAAAACATCACCGGCGGATTCCACACCGCGACAAATTCCGCGTCTGCTTTACCCCATATAATCAACAAAAGCCCAGCTAGCGATATCAGCGAAAATACTGCCTTATACGGCATTTCACCATACTTTGTGACCAGCGTTGATTTAAGTGTGGGCGTGGTCGGTAGAAGGTGAATCAAGAAAAAAATACATAACCCAGTAATCAGCAGTTCCATACGTAAGGTGCTCCCTTTATATTGGCGTGTATATTAGTATTGTCGATACCTTCCAATGTTAACACTGACGACATACTAAACAGTGCACTAGTTCAATTTGTCCTTATACTTATTTGCTATCTCCTGATATCGCCCATTTTCTCTAAAGACTTTCATTTGGTCCCATATACGTTCTGCCAGTTCGGTGTTTTCTCGGTAGAATCTTTTGGAGAACAGCAGGTAATAGTTTTTAGTCATGATCGGCGGGGTAATTTTCTCTATGTCAGTAAATTCATCTGGGTGCTTTTGAAGCTGGAGATCCACCATGTTTTCCAAACCAGCGAAACCATTTATCCGCCCATATTGCAGCATTCTCAGACCGATTACCTGACTTCTAACCTCAACCACGTCGACCTGTTTTTCACGCAATAAGTCGACCACCGCATAACCTATAACCGCCCCGATGCGCTCTTTAATTGACGAAAAGTTCTGACCACTCCAGCTGAATGGAGCAGGCTTCTTAACATAAAAGAAATACGACTGAGGCATGATGCTGCGACTGGCATCAATAACACCGTCTTTCATAGGGTAATAGCCAATATTTCGTCTTTCTTCGTTGTAGCTTGCATGAAAAATCGCATCAATATGGTTATTACTGAGCATAAACAACCCTCTTTGCCAGGGAGTTCGCCGATATATCACCTCAACACCCAGCTTCAATGCAATTTCATTGATTAGCTCAACAGAAATACCAGGGTAATCCGCACTGACCTGAGGCCCCACCCCCATATAGTAAGGCGGGTTTTCTTTAGATTCGTAACTAATTATCAAGCGCGCTTTTGCAGCGATATCACTCGCTATCAACACTAAAAGCAACAACAGTACAGGCCGCACCATTTTCCTGATCTTCCTTAACCAAAACGTTAGTAACAGTGTAGGCGAATAAGTTAAATATCAACAGTTCTGTGGCAATGAGATAGGGTATAAATAAAACAGGGAAAGAGTGCAGGCGAGGGGGTGAAACAATTAAAGGAAGGTTGAATGGCTGGCACTAACAGCACCAGCCACTCAGGATATCAATCAGGCAATTACGCCGCGCGCTTGCGGCTTAGGCCAAAACCAAGCAAACCCAACCCCAGTAACATCAACGAAGATGGCTCTGGGACAGTGGCGCTGGCATTGGAGTCTGCAATAGAGACATTATCAATAAACAGCGCTGAGTCAGTTTTATCAAAAAACACCCCTCCCCAAACCTCAAAGATATTGAAAATAATTGATGCATTAGGAGAAATATCCATCAACGAGGTGGTATCAACACGTCCTTCGAAAGAAACCCAACCACCAGAGTCTTTATGTGTATAGCCTAGAACATCAAAGTCAATCCATGTACCAGAATCAGACTTAAGGATTTTAGCCCATGCAGAATCTGTTAGCAGAAGAGAGTTATCAACCTCTTCAAACTTGTAATCAAATGAAACCGTAATGCTGTCGACACCTGCTGGTACGTAAAAATCCTGCCATAGTGACTCAATTCCGACAGAACTGGGGTCATCCAAGCGAGCAATATGATTACTGCTATCGGCGGGGTCGGTAATCACGGAAACACCACCACCGATCAGGTTGGTCGTGTTCCAGTGGCTAAGTCCATTTTCAAAGTCACCGTTCTCAATAAGCGATGCATTCGCACTTGCAGCCAATACTAATGCGCCGAAGCCTGCTACGATTTGCTTTAACATATTAACATCCTAGAAAATAATAATTGGTGACAGTCATGTCAGCAAAAACAAGGCCAATCAACACAAATGCTTAAAATTCAACAGGATAAAAAATAGACATGTAAACAAAAAACGTGATTTATCTACATGTGTAAACTATACTGACAAGTTCATTGGTCTTTATTGCAAGGGTAATGCTCTGCCTGGCAGCAACGGATTACAATCTTTGATCACCACTTTACCTTCCAGCAGGGCTCCTTTTGAAAACTCCCTGAAATGGCACGTGTTGGTTTTAGGATCATAGTTCTCGATCCAGAGGTTATCATCTTTCCAGGTGGCCCCCATATGCAACTGGCCTTCTGGCACTTTTACCGTCATCACGCCTCCCCAGCGTTTCACGAACAACTGTTGGAAGTGGAAGAAGTAAGCTGCCCAGCCAATAATCATAATCACCAGCGACGTAATAGCAGCGGCTTTCCACCCGTCGCGTTTTACGCCTAAAAGATATAATGCTAACAATGCCAACCCAATAACCAGTGCCCAGTATGCATAGGTAATCATAACCATTCCTTATTAAGTGATTAGAGGCCTTTGCACGATGTATTTGTAAGCGTAGTAGTCGTGCAAAGGTCTCGATTAATATCGAGTGCCTGATAAATCAGTGTAGAAGATCTACTCAGTATCACACAGCAATTTAACTTCACTGCAATGTTTTAACTTCACTGCAGTATTTTAACTTCACAATAGTGGTTAAACCTGTATCGCTATTTATACAGATGCTTACGCTAAATGGCGAGCATGTCACAAAAAAACAAAAATGAAACGATTTGACGTGAAATGTTACGCATTTGACGCCATCGGTGAGAGGAAATTGACCTGTAGTCAATTAGGATAGCTTGACCATTAATAAAAATAAGGCGAGCAATTAAAGCTTGGTGTTTGCAATGAATAATCAATCTGCTATGTCAAAATCTCTTGAAGTCGAACAGTTAGGGTCAGAGGGCGTTATTTCCGGTAATGTTACTGCAGCAACCTCTCAGATTCCCGCTGCTGCAAACCTGGACCTTCGCTATGCTGATCGCCCCCTAAATGGTTACTTCACCGAAGCAGAGCGAATTGCTTACCTGAAACGCCATGGTAACCATGTGCTGTCTTTCTGCACCATGCAGCCGGATATGCGTTACTTCGATATGCCGGGCATAGGTTATATCAGCTACATGAAAAACTTTAACGGCAAACCCTTTACATTGGGAGACCCGGTATGTTCGCCTGAGCATATGCCGCTCATTATTAACAAGTTTCTCGAACAGCACTCCAATGCGGTTTTTTGCCAGGTATCCAAGCCTGTTATGCGACACCTGCATGAAGAGCATAACTATTTTGGGACACAAATGGGGTCTCAGTCGACAGTCGACCTTGAGAACTGGAGTCTCAAAGGCAAAAAGAAACAAGTGATTCGCACTGCGGTTAACCAGGCCAAAAAGTGTGGCGTAGAAGTCCATGAATCTTTATGTGAAACGCATACCAGAGAAATCTCCGACAAATGGCTCAAGACGCGAAAAATAAAAGGCCAGGAGATACGTTTCCTTATCCGCCCGATGAATATGTCTTACACCGAAGGCGTGCGCTACTTCTATGCATATGTCGACGGGAACCCGGTAGGGTTTGTATTTTTTGACCCGATTTACCAGAACAACGAAGTAGTGAGCTATGTACCCAACATATCCCGCTCCAATGTCGAGTTTAATCAGGGCTTGTTCTACACCATTATGAGCCATGCGATGGCGATTTTTCAGGCCGAAGGTCTAAAGCGCTTGGACTTGGGATTTATTCCTGCCAGCATGGCCAAGGATGATGAGCCGCAAGAAAGCTGGTGGGTTAAGAAGGCGCTCCGCTTGTGTTACGAGCACGCCGGTTTTATCTATAGCTTTAAAGGCATTGAGTTTACCAAGTCCCGCTTTAGAGGACAGGTTGACCGCACCTATATTTGCCATAAGCGCGCCATGCCGGTATTTGACTTTGTTGGCATGTTTAATATTCTGAACGTCTTTTAAATCACATTCCTCACCGGCCCGAATGGCACTTACTTAAGACCCACTACTATCATTCTCTAGTCTCAAAAGTCATTCCCGCGAAGGCGGGAATCCATTTGGAACGGAGCCTACAACCCTATGGATCCCCGCGTTCGCGAGGATGACAAGCTTAAGTAAGTGCCATTCCTCTCCGGCCCCTCTTTCGGTTGCCATGTTAGGCGACCCAAAGAGGGGGCAGATCACATCAAAAAGGGGCATTGCCTGGCGTTCTAGGGAATGGAATCGCGTCTCGCACATTTTCCATGCCGGTTATATAGTTCAGCAAGCGCTCAAACCCCAGCCCAAAACCGGCGTGAGGAACTGAACCATAGCGGCGTAAGTCGCGATACCACCAAAGCGCTTCTTTGTGGCTTTCGCCCGGCCCTGAAAATGTGGCATCTATTCGCGCGTCCATCACATCAAGACGATCCTCTCTCTGGCTGCCGCCAATAATTTCACCAATGCCCGGCGCTAGCACATCCATCGCCGCAACCGTTTTTTCGTCATCATTCAGGCGCATATAGAATGCTTTTATATCCTTTGGGTAGTTCATGATAATAACGGGTGCCCCTACGTGCTGCTCCGCTAAATAACGCTCATGTTCCGATTGCAGGTCAATCCCCCACTCCACAGGGAATTCAAACTTCTTGCCGCAACTTTTAAGTATTGAAACGGCTTCCGTATAATCCATCCTTACAAACTGGTTATCGATAACATTTTGCAGACGGCTAATCGCCTCTTTATTAATTCGCTCAGCAAAGAAAGCCATATCGTCGCTACGCTCATTTAATACGGCGCTAAATAGATACTTAAGGAAATCTTCCGCAAGGTCTGCATCATCATTGAGATTGGCAAACGCTATTTCCGGCTCAACCATCCAGAACTCTGCCAGGTGACGGCTGGTATGTGAGTTCTCGGCTCTAAAGGTCGGCCCAAAGGTATAAACCTTAGACATCGCTAAACAATAAGACTCGACATTCAACTGGCCAGATACTGTCAAGAAGGTCTCCTGGCCAAAAAAGTCTTTCGAATAGTCAATCGCTCCGGCATCTGTTTTCGGCGGGTTAACCATATCCAGAGTGCTGACTCTAAACATCTCGCCCGCCCCTTCACAGTCACTTGACGTCAAAATAGGCGTGTTGATCCAGTTAAACTCCCGCTCATGAAAGTAGCGATGTATCGCGCTGGATAAGGTGGTTCTTACTCGGGTAATGGCACCAAACGCGTTGGTGCGTGGGCGTAAGTGCGCAACCGTTCGCAGGTACTCGAAAGTGTGGCGCTTTTTCGCCACAGGGTAGGTTTCCGGGTCATCCACCCAACCGACCACTTCAACACGGGTTGCCTGAATTTCGTAGGCCTGACCTTTCCCTTCCGACTCAACCAGTGTGCCCGTCACAATTACGGAACAGCCTGCACACAACTTAAGTACCTCTGATTCGTAGTTTTCAAGCTCATTAGGCACTACCGCCTGAAGTGGGTTAAAACAACTGCCATCATGTACATGAAGAAACGAGATGCCTGCCTTGGAGTCCCTGCGTGATCGAATCCAGCCCCTGATCGTCACCTCACTACCAGCAATGACGGAGCCTAGTAATAATTGATTAATTGAATGAATCGCCATAGCAGAAAACAACCTCACCTATATAAAACGTTATTCAACGTCAGACATCTTTTAAACAAAAATTGTGTGCAGGCCCCGTTTTTAAAACAGGGTACTTGATCTACACAGCCAGTATTTTCAAAATACTAGCGGGTAATCGGCTAATCATAAAGCAACTTGCAGAAAATTCACCCGATGCTTTCATAAAGCTTGCCTATACTGAAAATATCGCTAGCAAACAGAACATACTAATGAAATTCAGTACCCGAATTGGGCTTTTTACGCTTATCGCCAGCCTTATCCCCTTATGTTTGGCAATTGGACTCAGCTTGTGGATATCCTCATCTCAGACCATCAAACTCACCCTCAACAGCGTTCAAGGCGAGCTGGACGCTCAAGCAGAAACGTTAAATGGTTTTTTCAGAGAGAGACAGAGTGAGATTAGTCTGTTGGCTTCTCTGCCGGCCATAAAAAATTCTCCATTTGAGTCATCACTACCGTACTTAAAACAGGAGCTGTCTCGCCAGCCCAATACGTTTGAGAAGTTTATTCTGGGTGATAACAAGGGGCACTTTTTAAATACCGCAGGCGGCAACCCTCACCAGGGAATGCTGCGAACATTTAATGATGATGACCCGTTGTCACGGCCAAAATCAATCGCCGAGCGGGATTACTGGCAACAAACAGTCGGCGCTTATGATGGCAAAAGAGCCGCGATATATACCTCCAATCCGATGATCTCGTACACCACAGGGGTCAGGCAAATCGTCATCGCCGCCACCATCCTGGATGACCAAAACAAGCTAAAAGGGCTCATTGGTGGGTCAATACCCTGGGAGCTGATTGAAGAAAAGCTCAATAAGATAAAGAAAGATATCTCCTCACGCTACAGCCATGCCCGCTTTGCAATGGTCACCGGTGACGGAACCTACTGGTACCACTGGGATAACAATAAAGTCATCCGGGTATTGAAAGACTCAAAGGGCAATATCATTAAAACCCGTGCCGGTGAAAAAGCCTCACAATTAACCAGTATTCTTGGTGAAGAGAACCAAGCACTGCAACAAATCGGAAAATCGATGATAGCGGGGGATTCGGGTTATAAAACCTATCTCGACGACAGTGGCCAGCTGGATTACGCCGTTTATACGCCTATCGGTGAGACAGGCTATTCGTTGTTGCTATCCGTTCCTGAACAGCAGGTTTTAGCGCCGGTAACGAAAATGAAGGCGCTGATGATAACGTTATTGGTCATTGCCATTGCACTCTGTATTTTAGTCTCATATATCCTGTCAAAAGAGCTCTCCGCACCGGTTATTGATTTAAAAGAGGCGATGAAGAAATTTGACCCGGAAGGTAATGAGCGCCTGGATTTAACATCAAATATTACTGAATTCAAGGAGCTGATTGATACCTTTGAACATACATCGAACGCCGTTAGAAGCCGCGAACAAAAACGCAGTGCCGAGCTGCATAGAGCCTATCAGGAACTGAAAGTTGAAAAAGAAATCGCCGAGCGGGCCAACGCGGCAAAAAGTGAATTCCTGGCTAATATGAGCCACGAAATCCGCACCCCGATGAATGCGATCACCGGTATGGCAAACCTCTGCCTTCTGACCGACCTCAACGAGACCCAGCAGGGTTATCTTCACAAACTAAAGTCAGCCTCCGGCTCGCTGCTCGGGCTTATCAACGATATTCTGGACTTTTCCAAAATTGAAGCAGGTAAACTGGATATAGAAGATGCCCCTTTCAACCTGAATGAGTTGATCGATAACCTGTCGAATGTGGTCAGCGTTAATGCCGAAGAGAAGGGTGTCGAATTCATTATCAAAAGCGATCTGGAAACCCCTCACTACCTTCTTGGAGACCCACTTCGCGTCAATCAGGTGCTGGTTAACCTCTGCTCAAATGCGGTTAAATTTACCGAGCGTGGAGAGGTGATAGTATCCATTCGCCCAATCAAGAAAGATTTGTACAACGTAACCCTTGAGATCAGCGTCCGCGACTCGGGTATTGGCATCCCGGAAGACAAACTTGAGCACCTGTTCGATGAGTTTTATCAGACGGATACATCATCAACACGAAAGTACGGTGGTACCGGACTTGGTCTAGCCATCAGCAAAAAGCTTGTGGACATCATGGGAGGTGAAATTTCTGTCATTAGCACGGTAGGAAAAGGGTCTGAGTTTATCGTCACCCTGCCGTTCAAAATATCCCAGCAGAAGCAGATAGACTATCAGCAGTTTGCCAACCAGCTAAGCAGTAAAACCATACTGGTCGCAGACGACAACCCCCACGCCAGAGAGATTTTTAGCGAGACCTTAAAGCGTTTTGGCTGCACCGTCGATACTGCCATTAACGGTTACGATGCCTTGGCAAAGTGCGAGAAGAATAAATATGACCTGGTGCTGCTAGACTGGAATATGCCTGACATAGACGGCATGGAAACCTACAGACGCTTGAAACTCAGCACTCAGGATATGCCTGCCGTCATCATGGCGAGCGCCCATGCCCATCAGCGCATCATATCTGAAGCCAAAGAAACCGGTATTGAAAAATTCTTAACCAAGCCGGTTAAAAACTCAGTGCTGTTTGACAGTGTCGCATCAACCCTTGTTGGCAAGGCGCCCCATGAAAACTCGATCCAATCTAGTTACGATGCAGCACACAAAACGGATCAAGCCGCCGAAGACATACAGGGCGCACGAATTTTGGTGACTGATGATATTTTGGTCAATCGTGAAATTGCTGAAACCCTGTTGAGCGACTCGGGATTTGATGTCACCACCGCAGTGAATGGTCAGGAAGCGGTCGATGCCGTTGAAACGGGTACCTTCGACCTGGTTTTGATGGACGTGCAGATGCCGGTGATGGATGGCTATGAAGCGGCCCGAACCATCAGGAAGAACCCTAAGCATAAGGATTTGCCGATTCTTGCGATGACCGCCAACGCAATGGTCGGAGACAAGGAAAAGTGTCTGGACGCGGGCATGAACGATCATATATCCAAGCCCATTGACCTGGAAAGAATGCTGTCAAAAATAAACTATTGGTTACAGGGCAACAAAAACTCGTCGGAGCAGAGACAGCAAAAGCAGGGGCAGCAAAAATAATAATACCGCTGCGGCTCCTGCCTTCGCCGCTCAACTTGCAGCGCGGCTCAGTAGAGTCGCGCCGATATTCGTTAACCCTTTTTAGCTTTTTTTACTTTGTTGCTCTTTGGTTTGCCTTTTAACGCCGGTTTTTTCTTTTTCTTGCTGCTGGCCGCTTTACCGGAAGCCTTCAATTTCTTGGGGCCTTTGTAATTTGCAGCCAGCGCCTTTATGACCTTGCGCTCAAACCTGACTTTTAGATACCGCTCAATAGACGACATCAGGTTCCACTCTGGCTGAGAGATTAAAGAGATAGACTTGCCCTCGGTACCGGCGCGTCCAGTTCGCCCGATACGGTGCACGTACGCGTCCCCCTTGCGCGGCATATCAAAGTTTATAACCAGATCAATACCGCTGACATCCAACCCTCTTGCTGCCAGATCTGTCGCAATCAATACATTAACCTTGCCGCTGCGAAATGACTCAATCGTCGCTTTGCGACCTTTCTGCTGAATATCTCCATGCAGTTGCGCGGCCCGGAATTTATGATATCGCATCAAACCATCAAGACGCGCTGCCAGTGTTTTAGAGTTAGTAAATACGATCGCCTTGTCATAGCTTTCATGATCCAGCAACCAGCGCAGCAGTTGCTCTTTATGGTCAATATCATCAGCCAACACAATCTGCTGGACAATATCGCTGTGCTGCTCCCGATGATGATGAATTAACACTGACTCGGGCTCATTGAGAATATTTTCGGCAAACCGCCTGATCACACTCGGCAAGGTGGCAGAAAAGAGTAGCGTCTGATGAGGGTTCCTGCAATGTTCGACAATCTTCAGCACATTATCCTGAAACCCCATATCTAACATACGATCAGCTTCATCAAGCACCAGTACATCAAGCGCGGACAGGCTCAGTGACTCATTGGCCAAGTGCTCAATCAAACGCCCAGGTGTCGCCACCACAATATCAGGCATGCGCTTTAAGGCCCGCTCCTGTACTTTAAAATCTTTCCCGCCCGTGATGCTTAAAAGGTTAACACTCGTTAGCTTTGCAAGCTCTGCACCGGCTTTTTCTATCTGCTCTGCCAGCTCTCTGACGGGCACCAGAATTAAAACCCGAACGGCTTTGGGCTCTTCTTGCTTTGCCAAAATTCGATGTAAGATGGGGAGAAGAAATGCAACCGTTTTACCGCTACCGGTGGCCGCGCTGACCAGAAGGTCTTTATTGTTTAGAATAAGCGGTATCGCTCTTTCCTGAACCTGTGTAGCCGACTCAAAACCCAATTCATGGGTCGCTTTGATCAGCTGTGGGTGTAGCGATAATTCGGTTAGCATACTCTTTACCCAAGAACAAAAAGCAGTGATTATAACGGTTTTTCGTTGAACTGCTTCAAAATGTCGTACTTATTCATCAATCAATAAGCACAGGGAATACAGAAAGCCAGTAAGACACCGTCTATACTAATCAAATCAAAACTAGCAAATCAAAACTAGCAAATCAAAAAGGGTCAGAGCGAAATACACAAGACTCAAATCTAGCCCTGTCAAAATCCAATCATTAACAGTTAAAAGGCTCCTATATGAAAAGTCGCGCGGCCGTTGCATGGCAAGCAGGTAAACCACTCTCCATTGAAGAAGTTGACGTTGCAGGCCCTAAACAGGGCGAAGTGTTAATTCGCATGGTCGCAACGGGGGTCTGCCACACTGACTCGTACACCCTGTCCGGTGCAGACCCAGAGGGCATATTCCCTTCAATTTTAGGCCATGAAGGGGGAGCCATTGTTGAAGAAATCGGCCCGGACGTCACCTCATTGGCGGTCGGGGATCATGTGATTCCGCTCTACACCCCGGAATGTGGCAAGTGTAAATTCTGCCTGTCAGGGAAAACTAACCTCTGCCAGGCGATCCGATCCACCCAGGGTCAAGGGTTAATGCCGGACGGCACCAGCCGCTTTTCTCAGAATGGTAAAACCATCTATCACTATATGGGCACCTCTACATTTTCAGAATACACCGTGGTACCCGAAATTGCGTTGGCAAAAATAAACAAAGCAGCGCCTTTGGACAAAGTCTGCCTGCTAGGCTGCGGCATCACAACGGGTATCGGAGCAGTGCTCAATACCGCTAAAGTTGAGCCCGGTTCAACCGTTGCGGTGTTCGGTTTGGGCGGCATTGGGCTGAGCGTAATTCAGGGTGCCGTGATGGCAAAGGCTGAGCGAATTATCGTGATCGACATTAACACCGATAAATTTGAAATGGCGAAAATGCTTGGCGCTACGGACTTTATTAACCCCAAAGATCATAGCGACCCCATTCAGGATGTCATCGTAAACCTTACCGATGGCGGCGTCGACTACTCGTTCGAATGCATCGGCAATACCGACCTTATGCGCTCAGCGCTGGAGTGCTGCCATAAGGGCTGGGGTGAATCGGTTATTATCGGGGTGGCCGGTGCAGGGCAAGAGATCAGTACTCGCCCGTTCCAGCTGGTGACAGGTCGAGTCTGGCGCGGCACTGCGTTTGGCGGCGTCAAAGGTCGCTCACAGCTACCGGACTATGTTGAGCAGTATATGCGTGGTGACATTAAGGTCGACGAAATGGTGACCCACTCCATGGGCCTAGAGGATATTAATAAAGCCTTTGACCTGATGCACGAAGGCAAGAGCATCCGTTCCGTCATTATATTTTAAGAGAGAGCTTTGCACGACGTTATGAGCGAATCAAAGACAAGGCAAAACATGACGAAAAAGCGCAGTTTATGGTCTATAAGTCCCGGTCGACCCAGGAGGGTGCACCATTTTGAGTCATTTTTTAACGCTGTATTTGTAAGCGCAGTAGTCGTGCAAAACTCTCTAAGAGGCATATATATAATCCACCCATGACTTTACGGATACACACACAATGACTGCGTCAACGTTAACACTGTTGTCTGAAGTCAGGTGCTTTGATGGCTGGCTAAAGCGTTATAGCCACCCATCAAGCAGCTGTCACTGCGATATGACCTTTTCTGTTTATCTTCCACCCCAGGCAGAAGATAAAGTAGTGCCGGTTTTATACTGGCTTTCCGGGCTAACCTGCACAGACGAAAACTTTATGGTCAAATCTGGCGCCCAACGCTATGCGGCAGAGCATGGCATCGCAATCATCGCGCCCGATACCAGCCCTCGCGGAGAAGACGTACCCGATGACCCTGATGGAGCCTGGGATTTTGGTTTAGGCGCGGGGTTCTACCTCAATGCGACTCAGAAGCCATGGTCAACTCATTACCACATGTATGACTATATAACGGAAGAGCTGCCCAAACTGCTCAAGGAAAATTTCCCTGTCGATTCGCAACGCCAGTCAATCTCGGGGCACTCAATGGGGGGGCATGGGGCGCTTACGATTGCGTTAAAAAATCCTGGCAGATTCAGCTCTGTCAGTGCTTTTGCACCGATTGCAAACCCTCTGCAATGTCCATGGGGAGAAAAGGCCTTTAGCCATTATCTTGGCGACAACCGCGAACAATGGGCAACGTATGATAGCTGCCACCTCATTAAGCATTGCCCTGAGGAGCAAGCTCGACAACTGACACTGCTGGTTGACCAGGGGTTGGGGGACTGTTTTATCAGTGAGCAACTAAAGCCGGAAGCGCTTGAACAGGTATGTGGTGAAAAGGGCGTTGACCTGACGCTCCGGTTACATGAAGATTATGATCACAGTTATTATTTTATTGCTTCGTTCATAGGCGAGCATATTAAATTCCATGCCAAGCATTTAATCGGCTCAGCTTCCTAACTCCCCTTGTTAAAACGGGTTCACCATAACCCCATACTCTATTCCCCCTATCGTTCGATAGGGGGTGGTAAACATTCCACGCCCATGCTGAACATCAGCCCAGGCTAACCGTCAAACGACGCTTTCACCTGACTAGAGCGCTTAACCTGTCATATGGAATATTACGTCTATACTAAGTACTGTTAGATCCATCTATTAGTAAAGCCATGTATTGCAAGAGCAATAATAACTCTGGAGTTTAAAAAAATGCTCTCTCGACTAAACGTTGGAATGAGATTAACCCTCTCAGTATTATTCCCTATCGTTGTACTAATCGCTGTAGTGGTTAGCGCGGTTAATATTTTCTCCAAAATCGAGCAAGGCGTCGACAGTATTTATAGCGACCGGGTTGTGCCCCTGCAAGACCTGAAAATTATCGCCGATGATTATGCCGTTTTAGTCATCGATGCCATTAACAAGGCCAACGCTGGCAGGAAAACAGCCGAAGAAGCGCTAAAAGATGTACGTCAAGCCAAGCAGCAAATCAGCTCAAAGTGGGGGGCGTACATGGCAACGACGCTAACCAAAGAAGAAGCTGAACTGGCCGAGGACGCAAAAATGCTGTTTACAGCGGCAGATCGCGCCATTACCAACGTAGAACAGCAACTTTCACAACTATCAGGCAATGTGCAAGGCCAATTAGATAGTATTGATGGCCCGCTATACGATCAAATTGCCCCCATTAGCGATAAGCTGGCAGAGCTGATTGCGCTTCAATTACGCGTCGCAGGGGAAGAGCGCGACCGAATTTCTTCCATGACGGACTCCCTCACATTTACCTATATTATCAGCACATTATTGGCAGCAGCGCTTGTAATAACACTAAACTATCTTGTGAGCAGGTCAATCGTTGGCCCGTTGAACGAACTAAAAACCACCATGAGAACCATTGAGAAAACATCCGATATCAGTATGACCATTGACCTGAGCTCGCAGGACGAAATAGGCCAAACTGCACAGGTGTTTAATCTCATGATGAAACGCATCAACGATGTTATGGCACAAATCAAGAGCGCGGTACTGCAACTGTCAGCAGCCTCAGAACAACTTGCTACCATCGCCAGCCAAACCAGCGTAAGTACTCAAAAGCAGCAAGCTGATACTGATCAGGTTGCAACCGCCATCCACCAGATGAGTACCACGGTCCAGCAGGTGGCCCACAGCACCAATGAAGCACAACAGGCCGCTCAGTCAGCAGATTCACAAACATCAGACGGGCGGGAAGTCGCCAGTCAAAGTGCCTCTCTGATTAATGAACTAATGGACGAAATTCAGAACACCTCAGCTCTGATAGAGTCTTTAGACCAGGAGAGTCAGAACATCGGCTCTGTCGTCGACACCATTAATGGTATTGCCGAACAAACTAACCTCTTGGCGCTCAATGCGGCCATAGAAGCAGCCAGGGCGGGAGAGCAAGGGCGCGGCTTTGCGGTCGTCGCAGATGAGGTTAGAACGCTGGCGCAACGAACGCAGCAGTCTACACAAGAGATCAGGGATGTCGTCGAACGACTGCAACAGGGCGCCCGCAATGCAGTGAACGCAATGGCAGGCGGGAAGTTAAAAGCAGGAGAGTGCTCAGACACCGTTCAACAGACCCATAGTGCACTGGTTCAGATCGAGCAAGCGGTGCAGAATATTCGCGATATGAACATTCAAATTGCCAGCGCTGTAGAAGAGCAGTCAGCGGTAACGGAAGATATTAACGTGAATGTTTCGTCTATTAATACCATATCGGTCGAGTCAGCTTCTGCGGCGTCCGACATCTCTGATTCAAGCCAGCACCTGGCTAAACTGGCTGTTGAAATATCTGATCAGGTTAACCAGTTTAAGATTATTTCTTAACCGTGCGGCTTCGATATCTACTAAAAAGGGTGCTACGGAGCACCCTATTTAGTAACCATCAGATGGTCAGTAATTTTAAAACCGGCATTTTGAGCCGCTATGCCCGATACATTATCGAACGGAATGAAAACGTTGTATGGAACCCTAGAACATCTACACGTGATTAAAGTCAGGTCATAACCTGCTTTAATGCCCGTAAGCTAAGGTTGAGGTTCTTCTGTGTCAGCCTCTTCCTGGTACATATCTGACTCTTCGCCTGTTTCAATAGGCTCCTGAGCCTGATCTGTTACTTCACCACTCTCCTGATCTGGCATACCTGCCGCAGTGGGGGCCTCTTCCAACGTCTGCTCAAACTGCTCTACAGCACCTTGCTGATCCGTCATATCTTCGACTTCATCACTCTTGGCAGATCCATCAGCCATCGCATACTGGCCAGCTAAAAAAAGCCCTAAAACAATCCCTAAAAGCATTTTCATTGTTTTGCTCCTTATGAACGTCTGTTTACGTTCGCTAGTAATGGGATGTTACCTAGCACCACCTTCATTGTAGTTGACAGGCTGATAGCCCTTTCGATTATTAAATAATAAAAACGTCTACCTATAGCGTATTATTCTATAACAACCATCACGAACAATCTGGCTCGAACCAAAGCAAAAAGTATGATGTATGCCGCCCTCTCAAGGCAGAAATCGCAGCAAGTCATCCTCGATGAGTAACGTTGCTTTATCAACATTAGCGTATGATAACTGGCCATCAGGCAAAAACTGGTAAACAGGGTAAGCGCTGAAATAGGCGGTAAACCAATCATTCATATTTGCCATAAACTGGTCTTGATAGTCATTAGGAACAAAGTTGTTGAAAAAGAATGAGCCTTTTTCATTCAGTTCTTTGAGCTCAAAAAAAAGTTTATCCTCATCCGCGACCAATATGCCTGACAGTTCAATACTCAGTGGCTCAGCAATATCGAGCCCAAGAAGCGTTAAGCGAATAACCGGCTCGGCCAATAGCTTTATTCGCCCTTCCTGTGGCGGCTGCTGACCCACCAGTGAAACCTCTATGCTATCCAGCTCAATCTGTGCATCGACCATGGGGTCTGCAATCACTCGTTCAGCAAAAAAGCCGCTCAAGCTGGCCACCTCATCAGGAATATGAATCTGCATATTCAGCAGTCCATTAATCGGTAACTGCTTATCAATGCTTGATTGAATATCACTCTCTTTCAAAAACAGCTCGTCAGGTTGTTTTTCATTGCATCCCAGCAACAAAATAGCGGCCAGACTTAAAACCCAGACTCGAAATAAAGAAGAAATATAGACCATCAAAGGCAACTCCTTAGCGGTGATAATAATGATTGAGTGTACGTTGAGCCTTCGTAAGATGCCAGTAACAAGCAGAACACCAGTGATAAATTGTACTAAAGCCTATTGCGCAACAGCCCCTGTTCGTACCATTATGGAGAGCATACCCCGTTAATAATAAAACCAATCATCTACATTGAAAACTTTGCTCAAGGAGACCACCATGCAGGGATTAATGATGGACACCCCATTAACCGTCTCATCCATCCTCCAGTACGCTGAGCAGTATCACCAAGATGGTGAGATTGTCAGTCGTAATGTCGAAGGCGGCATTCACAGGTATGGCTATAAAGATGCGGCTGCCCGCGCTAGACGGCTCGCTAACGGATTAAAGAGATTGGGCGTACGGCAACAGGACAGAGTCGCCACACTGGCCTGGAATACCCACCGACACTATGAAATCTACTTTGCGGTATCGGGGAGCGGCGCCATACTACACACCATTAACCCCCGGTTATTCCCCGATCAACTGGCATACATCCTCAATCATGCTGAAGATGAAGTCCTGTTTATTGATCTGACCTTTATTCCCCTGCTGGAAAAAATTGCGCCAGAACTGAAATATCTTAAGCAGGTTATTGTCATGACCAATCGGCAAAATATGCCTGAGTCTCCTTTACCTGATGGAACCCCCTTTCTTTGTTATGAAGCCTTGGTCGACTCTGAATCTACCGAGTTCGACTGGCCAGAGATAGACGAAGAAAGTGCGGCTTCACTCTGCTACACCTCCGGTACAACAGGTAACCCTAAGGGTGTGCTCTATAGCCACCGGTCGACGGTTTTACATGCCTGGGCCAGCATCTCAAGAGATGCGCTGGATATTGGCAACCGCAGTAATATATTGCCCGTTGTGCCGATGTTTCATGTGAATGCCTGGGGGGTGCCGTACTCCGCAACTATGGTTGGCGCAAAACTGGTTTTGCCAGGTGCGGGCATGGACGGCGCCTCACTGTCAGAGCTGATAAACGGCGAGCAGGTCGACCTGTTATTAGGTGTACCGACGGTCTGGCAGGGACTATTGCAATACTGCGAGCAACAAAATATCACTCTTGACTCAGTTGACAATGTGGTGATCGGCGGGTCGGCTGCGCCTCTGTCGATGATCAAAGCCTTCCAGGAGCAGCACAATGCGTTTGTGATGCACGCCTGGGGCATGACCGAGCTTTCACCCATCGGCACCATCAATAGTATGAGCCGTTACATGAAAGACTTACCGCTGGATGAACGCTACCAGCTTCAGACCAAACAAGGCCGCCCGGTATTCGGTATTGAAATGAAAATCGTGGGTGCTGACAATCAGGCGCTGCCACACGATGGCGCTTCATTTGGCCGCCTAATGGTCAAAGGCCCCTGGGTCATAGAGCGCTACTATAAAGCCGAGAAACCTGCCTTGATTGACGGCTGGTTTGATACCGGAGATGTGGCAACGATTGACTCCCGAGGCTATATGAATATCGTTGACCGCGCCAAGGATGTCATCAAGTCAGGTGGGGAGTGGATAAGCTCGATTGATCTGGAGAATGCCGCAGTGGGTCACCCAGCAATAGCCGAATGCGCAGTTATCGGTGTTTACCATCCGAAGTGGGATGAGCGGCCGCTGTTATTGGCGGTAACAAAAGAGGGCATGGACGTCAGTAAAGAAGAGCTGTTGAATTACTTGTCAGATAAAGTCGCCAAATGGTGGTTACCTGATGATGTTATTTTTGTCGATGAATTACCCCATACAGCAACTGGCAAACTGCTAAAAATGAAGCTTCGGGAAACCTACCAAAGAGCGCTAGCGGATAGTTAATATGAAGCGTTAGGGTTAATAGCGTGTGCTCACGTACCATTGAGTTTCAGTTCGCGAGCACACTCTATATAAACCATTAAAGCGCTGTCAGCAGCTTCCTTAACCAGCCTTTATCGCTATCCTGCTCACGCAGTTTAAGCAGTTCATCAATCTGGCTGTTTATCGCCTCGGCGACCACGTCTCTGGTTTCAAATAACAGCTTGTCTGTTTGTTCCTTGCCCTGTAGCTCAGAGGTTGCAATGGGTTTTCCAAATGAGAAGTAAAACCGTTCAGGCCGGGGGATAGCCGTTAAACCAATACCCCGGGTAACAGGCGGGATCATATCGCCGTTACGTAGTGTCTTTTTGTAGAAGCGGCTACCTCTAAACCGCTGACCTAGCCCCTTTGCTATATCGTTAGCGTCTAACAGCACGGAAAGAGCGTCATCAGGGCCTACACTGGCAAAAGGAACAATGTCATAACCGTGCTGAATAGCCATTTTGACGAACCCAACTCGCGCTTTCCACACCAGTTTGTACGACTCTCCTTTGCGCTTGAACACCTCACGTGCGCCACCGGGAAAGACCAGCACCGATTGCCGGTCTTGCATCAGTGCACTACAAATTTCACGAGTACCCTCTACAATACCCATGCTTTTGATATAGCGAGTCCATAACGGAACCCCAAAGTGCATATGGTCGGCCAGCGAACGGGGAAAAACACCGCTATGCTGATAAATTGATTTAACAATCAACATCGGGTCAAACACACCGTAAATCGTATGGTTACCCACAAACAGCACCGGCCGGTCTTTTGGAATATTATCTGTCCCTATGCTTTTAGGTGAAAAGTACAGCTCAGATGGGCGCAGTACTTTGTCGGCGAAGCCCTTGTCCGATGGTTTAAACGCCAGAATTTCCTCTATCTGAGAGTCCATAGCCTAAGTCCTTCGTATCATTGTCTTGGCGAAAGTCGCTATAGTACCCTAAAGCGCTATACCACTACACTACCTCACTCCACTACACTACCTCACTCCACGACACCACTCCATTGCACCACCATTCCATCACACCACACATGCCAAGGATTAAAGGGCGGCAGGCTGAAAAGGCCTGTACTGTTTGTTACGCCTGATAACATAAACGCTAAAGTATTCGAACTGCTGGGCGATGTATTATGGTACAGATGGGCCTGTATAAAGTGGCAATAAGCCATGTCAACTAACGATCAGTGGGCTACACTTTTTGATGCGACCTGATGATATCAACATTAGGTAAGCTAAATAATAATGATGTAACTGGGTTGCTATTGTGCTGAAAAATATTCTTCATCCGGGGATGCGTTTAATCTCCCGCTTAGGTTTTGCCAATAAATTCACACTCATTAGTTTGCTATTTTTCGTTCCGCTGGCGTGGCTGAGCTACAGCGTTATTGATGAGTCTTATGAAAAAATTAAAACCACTCAAAATCAACGGGAAGGTCTTGAACTACTGGATCTAGCTCAGGCTTTGGTAGACGCATCAGAGCGATTTCGCGATATAAAGCTGCTCTCTGCCTATCAATCAAGCCCTGATACTGCGGTACTTCAAGCACATAAAAGTGCCGTCACCAAAGCGATCAATGCCATTGAAGCCAGTGATGCCCGCTTCACCAAAAATGAAACGTATCAGAACTTAATAGATGCCGTCAGCAAGTCACTAAAAAGAATGGAGTCGGTCTCGGTGTCAGCCAACGCCACGCCCGAGTCAACCTTTTCAATTCTTAATGAGCTGGTAATCAACGCCAATGCGCTGATCAAAGCAACACTGGAACTGAGCGAACTATCTCTGGACTCAAACCACAACACCAAATCGATGATCGATTTTGCAACACGGGACTTAAAGTCGTACAGCAATACGGTTGGACTGCTTCGGGCAACAGGTGCTTACGCACTCACGCAGGCTTATCTGAACTCAGCCAATGCGGATGCACTCGACTCCATATCCAGCAAGCTCTATGAAATACAGCCACAGCTGGAAAAAACAGTCACCTTGATGATTCCAGATGAGCAGTCAGAGATAAAAAACGGCGGCTCAGCCCTGGTTAGTGAAATAACCCGACTACTCGATGTGGTGGATACACAAATAATGACCGCCACTGAACTGAATACACCGTGGAAGGACTATTTCGACGAGATATCATCATTTACCAACCTGCAGTATTCGCTGACCAGCGAAATCTTCAGCGAGGTCGATAAACACTTTGCCACCCGTTTGGAAGCACAGAACAAAAAGCTCACCTTGATTAGCCTGGCCATCGGCATTGTCATGATACTTATTATCTACCTGTATGCCTCATTCTACCTCTCACTTCGCACCTCGATAGACCGCCTGCTGGAAGCCACCAGTAAAATGGCGGAAGGCGATATGACCGTCAAAATGACGGTGGCAACACAAGACGAACTCGGCCACCTGACCGAGCAGTTCAATCAAACGGCAGAGCGCATGAGAGAGCTGATTAAAGAAGTTCACAACACCTCTGACAGTGTTTACCAGCAGTCTCAAGAAGTCAGCCAGATCACCGGCGTCACCAGCAACTCAATCAATAAGCAGATGGAAGAAACCGAGCAGGCTGCCAGCGCCATGACCGAAATGTCTTCCAACTTCAGCGAGGTATCTGACTTTTCAGCACAGGCAGAAAATGCCGCTCAGGAGGCCAGCAATGAGGCCAATCGCGGGAGAGACCAGGTTCATAAAACACTGTTGAATATCAATAACCTGGCCGGTGAAATTCAGAATTCATCAAGTGTTGTTGACCAGTTGGCAAAAGACAGCGCCAACATCAGCCAGGTACTGGTTCAGATCAAAGGTATCGCCGAACAAACCAACCTGCTGGCACTGAATGCCGCGATTGAAGCCGCACGGGCCGGTGAGCATGGCCGAGGTTTTGCCGTGGTGGCAGATGAGGTACGTTCACTATCCAGACGTACTCACGAGTCCACAGAAGAGATTGAAGAGATGGTGGATAAAATCCAGCAGGGTGTCGGCAACGCCGTTACAGCCATGTCTAACAGCCACAAAATGGCCGAAGGCACTGTCGTAGAGTCAAAAGAGGTTGAAGAAGCACTGGAAGCGATTCATGATAAAGTCTCTTCCATTGCCGAGATGAATACCCATATCGCTGAGGCCGTTAAGCAGCAAGCCACCACCGCCGAAGATATTGATAGAAACATCGTGGGCATCAGCCGAGTCGCGGAAGACAATGTCGGCAACGCCGCTGAAACCACCCGCGCAAGTGAAGAGATGGCCACCAAAGCCAACCAGCTACGTGAAATGCTAACCTCATTTAAGGTCTGATTATGTCGCTTCAGGCACAATACAATATTACTGAAAAAACCATGGCGAAATATTCGCCACTTGATCAGCTTTCGTCCACCTATTTGACGGAAGTGCTAAAAAAAGGCCGCGTTGTAGAGTTCGATGCCGGTGACACCTTGTTCGAAAAAGGTCACGATCTGGCATTTCACTACTATTTGCTGGCGGGGAAAGTCACCATTAAGAAGGGGCTTTTTTCCAGCAAAACGATTGATAGCAACCACAAAGCAGCGCTCCACCCGATTAACAATCTGATAACCAGCGAAGCAACAGTTAAGGCTCAAACCGCTGGCCACTTGTTTTTAATCGACCCCAAACTGCTCGACAGGGCACTGGCCTGGAGCGAATCGAACCCCAATAGCGAGAAGAACAAACCAGCACAAGGTGCCAAGACAACCACGCCACAGCAAACTCAAGGTGAGTTTGATGAAGAGTATTTTAACTGGATGACCAGCTTGCTGGAGTTTCCACTCTTTCTGAACCTGCCCCCTGCTAACATCACCGAACTGTTTGACCAGTTTGAACGAGTCGAAGTTGAAAAGGGCCAGACAATTATTCAGGAAGAAGATGAGGGCGACTATTTTTATCTGCTGATTAGTGGCAGCGCCAAAGTGACGGTTGGAGAACAACAAACCAAGCTGGCTACACTGAGACCGGGCGCTTATTTTGGCGAGGAGGCGCTGGTCTCCGATATCGTCCGTTCGGCCTCTGTCATTATGGAAGAAGATGGCTGTCTGGCCAGACTTGATAAAGAGTCATTCCAAAAACTGCTGCATAACCCTCTGGTCAAGTATGTTTCCAATGCCGAATACCAGAAAGCTGCGGCAAACCCTGAGCACAACATGGCGCTGTTAGATATTCGTTCGCTTTCTGAGTTTGAGCATATCCCGATGCCAGATTGTCTGCATATTCCTTTGAGTGATCTACGCAGCAGCTTGTCGAAGCTCGACAAAGCGGTGGTTTACTATCTAACCGAAGATGGCGGGCAACGTAGTGATATTGCAGCGCATATCTTGTCTCAGAATCAGTTTAAAGTGTTTGTGCTGCGAAACTGACACTCCGACAAGCAACGCCTCAGACAACTAACGCCCCATGGCTGACGCTAAATCGCAGGCGTCGGCCCTGGTCGACAGCGTGCACTGAATTCTCTGATAGCTGTCATCGTTCATCGACTGGCGGGCTTATCTTGGCTATCATATCGGCTTTTTCTTAACGCCTCTTACAGGCGGCGATTAACACAGGCGGGCAGTTGATGATTAAGCAGCGGGTTTTAACCGGAATAACCACCACAGGCACACCTCACTTGGGAAACTATGTCGGTGCCATCAGACCCGCAATAGAGGCCAGCCAAACAGGGGACAACGAGTCATTTCTGTTTTTGGCCGACTACCATGCGTTGATTAAGTGCCAGGATCCCAAGCTGGTACACCAGTCAACCATGGAAATTGCCGCAACCTGGCTTGCATTAGGGCTGGATACCGACAAGGCCTGTTTCTACCGACAGTCCGACATCCGTGAAATTCCAGAGCTTACCTGGCTACTGAACTGTGTCTGCGGTAAAGGGCTGATGAACCGTGCCCACGCCTACAAAGGTGCGGTAGATGCCAATGTTGCGAACAACGAAGATCCTGATAAGGCCATTACCATGGGCTTATTCAGCTACCCTGTGTTAATGGCGGCAGATATCCTAATGTTTGGGGCTAACAAGGTGCCTGTTGGTAAAGACCAGATTCAACACGTAGAAATGGCCCGAGACATCGCGCAGCGCTTTAACCATATTTATGCCAGCAAAAAGAAACCCATACTGACACTGCCTGAATATGTCGTCGATGATAACGTGGCCATTCTACAAGGTCTTGATGGCCGAAAGATGAGCAAGAGTTATGGTAATACCATTCCATTATTTCTGACCGAAAAACAACTTCAGAAACACATCAACAAAATACAGACCAACCTGCTTGAGCCCGGCGAAGCAAAAGACCCGGACAGCTCAACCGTATTTCAAATTTGGCAGGCCTTTGCAGATGAAACACAGACCGCAGAAATGCGCCAGGCATTTGCTGAAGGCATTGGCTGGGGCGATGCTAAAAAGCGTTTATTCTCATTAATAAACGAAGAGATTGGTGAATCCCGCGAGCGCTATAATGACTTACTGGCTCGACCACAGGATATTGAAGCCGAGTTGCAGAAAGGAGCCGAAAAGGCTCGCAAACTTAGCCAGAGCATGATGGATAAGGTTCGTGAAGCCGTCGGTATTTACGGTCTAAAGTAGTAGAAATTGACAGTCTACGTAGCAGGTCAGCCCTTTGGTTTGCCAAGGGTGCCTGCAACACAGGTTTATGGACACTACCTGGATTTCAAAGAACGCCTTTGGCTGAGCTATCTAGAATTTTACCCGCTATGGCGCAGCCGCTGTCGTTTTCTCAACTTTAGATTGCAACACTTTAAGCTTAGCCTCAAGCACAGCCCGCTGGTCTTTTTCTGCCTGTACTTGTGCTTCTAGCGACGCTATCTCCTTCAATTTTGCCTCAAGCGCCTGGTCTTTGCTGGTTGCAGCTTGCTTTCCGGCTGTTAATTGCGACCTAAGAACCTCTGAAGATTGATTTATTTCACTTAGTTTGTTGGCCAGCTCATCACGGCTTTTGTTCAACAGTTGATGCTGCTCTTGCAGCGTCGCCAGCTGTAGTTCAAGCTCCGACTGGCGCTTCACTTTTGCTGCAATAATTTTATCGCGTTCATCAATGGCCTGTTTTGACGCAATCAATACACCTGACTTCTCTTCCAGCTCGACGATCAGCGACTCTTCCTGCCTCTTGAGATCCGTTAGAGCGGCACTCTTCTCATCTAAACCCAGCTTAAGCTGCTCATTCTCCTTAGTCATGCCTGCCAGCAAATCTGTACTGGCATTCAGCTGATTAGTGCTGTCCGCTAAGGCTTCTTCTAACTGGCTAACCGTCTTTAGCAGAGACGCCTTTTCCTCTGTTAGCGCAGCAACCGTGGCTTCCAGCGTTTTTTTGCTGCTTTCCAGCTGGGTACGAGTGCTGTCACTGCTGCTTTTTTCTTTTTCCAGTGCTGCATACGCACTTTTTAGCGTATCCAGCTCTCTTTGAGTTCTGGCCACCTCATCTTCTTTTAACGATAGTTTTTGAAGCACCGCAACCTTTGAGTCTTCGGCATCAGTCAACACATCACTCAGTTTGTTAACGTTCTGATTCGCCTGGCTCAAGCGCTGCGAGAAAATGTCATTTTTGGCGTAATAGTCATAGGTTAGATAACCTGCACCGGCTCCCGCCAGCAATAGCACTGGCAGCATAAAAGACAATCGCCGTTTGCGCGCTCGCTGAAATTGCGCTCGCTCATCCTTATACTGCTCTTGGTCAGTCTGAAGCTGTTTAAGTTGCTGAGTGACCAGCGTCTCACGTTTTGACAGGTCTTGCTCTTTCTCCAGTGTGCTTTTTTCCCGCTCTGCAACCTTCTCCTGCTGTTGCCCCAGCTTGTCTTCCAGCCTTTGTTGCTGCTCTACCCGGCGGGCTAGCCGGTCTTCCTGAGTCCTCAGCTCTCGCGCCTTTCGATCTATTTCCCGTTGCTCTGGTGACACCCCCATAAAGGCGACTCTCCTGACTCTACTACTGATATTAATAAATTAGTTTGCAGTGACTTAATCTAAGTCTAGCTGAAAAATAGAAACCGCCAGGAATATGTAGAAGAGTAGTAGGATTGTCGGGAATAATTCGGGTCAGAGCATAATGCATACTCAATAGAATCGGGCGCGGGGCAGCCTCATACAAAGCCCATGGCACAATGTGCGGCTACCGAGGGGATAAGTGTAGGCAAGTAATAAAGTACCCGGCCACACTAGAGCACGGAACGAATCAGCCCAACTGATTTAGCATATCCTTAATCACCCCAAAGACGATCGTGCGGAGGTGCCTTAGTTCCCCGGGGGACATTTTTTCATCCCCTGTCATTTCTTCGGTTTGCTTTAGTAGTGAAGCGCTCTCGGTTTCTATCTTCTTTAGCAGGTAGCTTATTGTTCTATTAATAAACGGGCGCTTTAGATTAATTTGCTCACCAAAATTAATAAAATGACTACTCCGAACCTCTTTGAAGTACGTCGCTCCGCCTAGCTGCCAGCTTAACTCATCCTCCCCCCATTGACCTATCTCGGCATAACTTGTTGTGGAAAGCAGGTCGTAGTGAGGTGTAACGGTCATTCCTTCCGGCTCACAAAATACAGATAAGTTCTTCAGGTGCGCGTCAGCATTACCGATGACCGTGTTAAATAGCATCCATTTGAAGAGCCTCTGCTTTGCCGTTGCTTTTGTGCGACAAAGATCAATAATTTTGTTCAGGTTGTCGATTGTGCTCCCTGCGTACTTATCTTTACCGTAGATAGACAGTAGTTGGCAGCCATCCATTGTGTGTCGACGCAACAGGGTGCCCTCTTCAGATGCTACCCGGTCAAATCGCTCAATCAGGTAGATTGGTTCCGGCACTTGCCTGTAATATGTTTCTGGCACATCAAGACCTACTCTCTTCGCCAGCTGCATAACGAACCACTCGTTAGCAACGGAATGCGGGTAGTCATCTGTATCTTGATGGTCTGGCTTTAAAATGTGGCTTGATACTGTATTTCCGGTAGGTTCAAACAAAGCGCCGTTTCGATAGATCAATGGCAGTTTGTGCTGTGCCCCTGCAAGTGACATTCTCTTCGCAGCAGTAGAAGCTAACGGTGTTCTTGGAAGCTTTTTTATTCGTTCGCTAAGTTCACTCTCTGAGAGTGGAATTTCCCCCTGCTCAGCAACTGTTTCGCCTTCAGCAAGGAGCGTTAACGCCCCCGCAGACTCATAGCCAAAGTGAGCTAACATGGAAAAGGAATCGCTAGATTCAAATTTTTGGTCTTTTGCGATCAAGTCACGGGCCTGCTCTTCTGGCAATAAATTGTCGAAAAACCACTGCACGGGACGGGTGGTTGACCCGTCAAGAATAAACTTATCAGAACGGAGCAGACTAGGGGATAGGTCAAATCCTATTTGGCTATCAACCCAGCTGTTGTCATACTGGAATGACCAAATATTATTCTCTTCGATAAGATGCCCGACTAGGACATTGTTAAACCAAACACCTAGACTTCGCTTCACTTCTTGCTATCCTTTTTATTTAGCGTTGAAAGTACCTGCTTTACTCTGTCAGAGCTAAGCGGGACATCTAGATGAATCTGAATGCCAAGCTCTTCAAATAGGTCCAGTATTCCGCCGATGTTCGGTTTGGATTTCCCGTTCTCAATGTCCCTGATATAGACGTGAGACCGGTCTATCATATCGGCCACATCATCTTGACGAATGTTTTCGGATTTTCGGACGGCTTTTGTCAAAGCGCCCAGTTCAGCAGTGTTCTTTATTTTGACTAGCATAATCCACCCATAATATAAGCCACAGTTTAGAAATTAGCCACCAGTAAAGAATTTTGACGTGCAATCTAAGCTACAACTTAGTTTAGTATTATAAATCCGACCAATGCAAGTAAAATCTAAACCACAGGTTAGAATTTGAGTGGCGTCTTTATAGCTCAATTCTATAGCCCAACAACAGTAAGAGGGTGTGCCCTGCGCCCGATCTGTCCAAATCAACAACTGTTCAATTTATAAACAGAAAAGGCTAATTTAGTTCTATACTAAAATGGAGTATTTCTCTCAGGAGAGGTAAACGTCATGTCTGATCATCGCACCTATAAAATAATCGAAGTGGTAGGCTCTTCACCCCAGGGGACAGACGATGCAATTCGCAATGCCATCGCCGAGTGTTCCAAGTCGCTACATAATATTGACTGGTTTGAGGTTCTTGAAACTCGGGGCCATGTCGAAAACGGTAGTGTGGCTCACTTTCAGGTCGTCATGAAAGTAGGCTTCAGGGTGGATAACAGTTAAGCACATTGTTCAAGATAGAATATGTACTTACAAGATTGCTGATGTACTTATGCCGCAGAGTCTTTTCAAGTCTGCCTGTTTTCTTTATGGTGTCTGAACGATTTGAAAACACACACTTGCTAACCCCTCTGCGTCATTACAGGTTACTCTTTTATGGATATCACACAGCTCCAGCCCTCCACCCTATGGCAGTATTTTAATCAACTGTGTGAGATTCCACGCCCCTCAAAACATGAGCAACAACTGGTCGCTCATATACTCGACCTGGCTGAAAACAAAGGCCTTGAAGCGTTTACCGATGCAGCAGGTAACGTCATTATTCGCAAGCCGGCCTCACAGGGAAATGAGGCTGCCACCCCGGTAGTGATGCAAAGTCATCTCGACATGGTGCCGCAAAAAACAGACAGCAGTAGCCATAACTTCTTCACTGACCCCATAGAAACCTATATTGACGGAGAATGGGTTACCGCGAAAGGAACCACGCTGGGTGCCGATAACGGTATCGGTGTCGCCGCAATTCTAGCGGTGATGCTCACCGATGATATTGAGCACGGCCCGCTGGAAGCCCTGCTGACGATTGACGAAGAAGCTGGTATGACCGGTGCAGCGAACCTGGAAGCCGGGGTGCTTAACAGCCATATATTGCTCAACTTGGACACAGAAGAAGAGGGCGAGCTCTATGTGGGTTGTGCCGGGGGAATAGACGTCAATATCTCTGTTCCTGTTGAGTGGGAGCCAGTTCCCGATAACTACCTGGCTCTTCAACTGTCAATCAAAGGGCTGAAAGGCGGACACTCCGGTATTGATATTCATAGAGGTCGCGGCAATGCCGTTAAGCTGGCAACACGTCTTGCACTGGAGTCGCGGCATGACTTCCCGGCTTTAAGGGTCTGCGGCTTTGATGGCGGCACACTGCGCAATGCTATTCCTCGCAACAGCGAGATAACCGTGGTGCTACCTGCGCATCAGCAGGAGGATTTTTCAAACACGGTCAACGCCCTTAAGCTGCTGTTTAGAAACGAACTAAGAGCCGCAGATGATACGGTTGATATTGACATCGAGGCTATCGACAGCGAGGAAATCTCACAATGCCTGACTAAAGACAGCCAGTCGGCACTGCTACAGGCGTTATATCGCTGCCCTAACGGGGTTATTAAAATGAGCAGCCTGTTTGAGGGGGTGGTCGAAACTTCCAATAACCTGGCCACGGTAAACCTGAATCAGCAACACTGCACAGCGCAGTGCTTGGTGCGCAGCTCAGACAATGCAGCCAGAGATAAAACCTGCGAGCTGATTAAATCAGTTTTTGCCGAGACAGATGCGAAGGTTATCACCGACAACGGTTACCCGGGCTGGCAACCCGTACCATCGTCGCCCCTGTTGCAAACCATGCAGCAGGTTTATCAACAGACCTTCAATAAAGAGGCCATCATTCAGGTGATACACGCGGGGTTAGAGTGTGGCCTTCTAGGCGAGAAATACCCGGAGTGGGATATGATCTCATTTGGCCCCACCATCAGAGGCGCTCACTCGCCGGATGAGCGCGTGCATATTGAGAGCGTAGAGAAATTTTGGACATACCTACTGGCAGTATTGAAGCGGCTGGCCGTGTCGAATTGATCCACCTTATCAACTAGTCAAGTAACATAAATACCCAATAGGGGTTGCCAAACATAACGCTATAAGGCTAGACTTTGTGGCATTGTGATCAATAATAGATCAATCAGTTATTCATAGTCGGGATGCACAACGGTCATCCAAACGACTAAACAGGTAAAAATACAGAACCATGAATCGCACTATTCTGCTCGTCGTCAACGTTATCGTCCTGGTGGTCGTCGTACCACTCCGGGGGCTTTTGCGTTGCTGAGTAGATAATCGATCTATACGCATAAAACCCCCGCTCCGAAAGGATCGGGGGTTTTTTCGTTTCTGGGCGCAACAATTTTTCACTGCCAACAAGCAAACACAAACAAAATAAAGGTTACCAAGGACAACACCATGAACGGCGCAGAGAGCATCATAGAAGCATTCAAGCAGCATAAAATTGATACCATTTTCGGCTATCCAGGAGGCTGCATCATGCCCCTGTATGATGCTCTGGTCACTGCCCGTGAAGACATGCTCAACACCGTCAAGAAAGGTGCATCGAGCTCGCACGATCACTATCTGCTGCAACATATTCTATGCAGGCACGAGCAGGGCTGCGCATTGGCTGCTGATGGTTACGCCCGTGCCAGTGGTAAAATTGGTGTTTGCATTGCGACCTCAGGGCCGGGAGCAACTAACCTTATCACCGGCGTAGCCAATGCGTTTGCCGACTCTACCCCTATGCTGGTCATTACCGGGCAGGTTCCCTCCGGGCTCATTGGCACAGATGCCTTTCAGGAAACAGACATATTGGGTATGACCTTGGGCATTGTAAAACATAGCTACCTGGTCACCGAAGCCAGTGAGCTGCCCGCCATTATGGATGAGGCCATACAACTCGCTCAGCACGGCAGGCCTGGCCCTGTGTGGATTGATATCCCTAAAGATGTTCTATTAGCCCCGGTTAGCTGCGATGAAGTTTCACCAAGCCAAACCATTGACAAAACAGCCTATTCTCGGGCGGCAGCCAGCGATCAATGGCGACAAAACATCGAGCAAGCGCGAGAGCTATTAGCCGCAGCAAAAAGGCCACTGCTTTATACCGGGGGTGGTGTATCGATGGCGAATGCTGAGGGCACGCTTAGGGCATTTGTTGAGGCCACCCAAATTCCCTGTGTAGAGACACTAAAAGGGTTAGGCAACAGCGGCCGATCGTACCCGTATAATTTGGGAATGCTGGGCATGCACGGCTCCAAGGCTGCTAATTTAGCAGTTCAGGAGTGCGACCTTCTTATATCGGCGGGCGCTCGTTTCGATGACCGAGCGACCGGCAAAATTGATACCTTTGCCCCCAATGCCAAGATCATCCAAATAGAGTGTGACCCAGCCGAAACATCGAAACTAAAAGAGTGCGACCTATCATTATTGGGCAGCCTCGCTGACATTTTGCCAGCACTGGAAATGCCCCTGAACATTAAAGCGTGGCAGCAGCAGTGTTATATCAGCAAGCAGACCAACGGTTTTAGCCTGCCCGCAAACAGTGACGGCGCAGCGCCCAATGAGGCGATCAACGGCCCCGCGTTCGTTGCCATGTTGTCTCGCCTGAGTGACCGCAAAAGTATCATTAGCTGTGATGTAGGGCAGCACCAGATGTGGGTTGCCCAGCACTACCAGTTTGATCACCCCAGGCATCATTTAAGCAGTGGGGGGCTGGGCACGATGGGGTTTGGTTTACCCGCCGCCATTGGAGCGCAATTTGCCAAGCCTGATCACACGATTATCAATGTGAGCGGGGATGGCTCTTTTATGATGAACGCTCAAGAGTTAGCCACCATCAAACGGCATAAACTACCGATAAAAATAATTATTCTTGATAACCAGTGCCTTGGTATGGTGCGGCAACAACAAGAGCTGTTTTATCAAGAGCGATACAGTGAAATTGACCTTTCAGACAACCCGGATTTCCAAAAAATGGCTGATGCTTTTGACATACCATCACTCTATATCAGCCAGGCTAACCAGATGCGCCGCGGTATAGAAACACTGTTTGCCTATGACGGGCCGATGCTGCTGCATGTAAAGATAAACGCACAAGACAATGTTTGGCCGATCGTTAAACCGGGAGAAGCCAACAGTGAAATGATTGATGAAACAAGCGCCACACAACCAGAAGGAAGTGCAGCATGAATAGCTCAGCTCAACAGCCCACAAACCAGAAAAGCATAACTCAAAAAACAATAAGCACTATTCAGTGCCGTGTAACCAACACCCCAGCCATTTTGGAGCGCTTGCTAAGAACGGTCAGAGTAAGAGGTTTTATGCTAAAACAGCTAGAAATGAAAACCAACAGCCAGGGCCTGGATATTGAGCTGGAGGTGTTTGGCGAACGAAACACCTCCATGCTGATCAACCAGCTTAACAAGCTGATTGAAGTACAGAGTGCGTTTGAGATAGATAGTTCGTTTGAGATAGATAGTGCGTTTGAGGTCGACAAAGCGACAACTACCTTAAAAAGCACCGCAGCCGAGCGGATGTCAGCTTAACAACATCTGGGGCAGAGGGGAATGATACTGACTTAAGCTTGTCATCCTCGCGAACGCGGGGATCCATAGGGTTATAGACTCCGTTTCAAATGGATTCCCGCCCACCCCAGGGTGCTCTCTCTTGCTTCGCAATTCACCTTGTTGCTATTTTCCCAAACCTAAAACGACGAACCTGGCGACTCCAAAAAGTTTAACTCATCAGTGGTCGAGACCCGGCCTAATATATCATTACGGTGAGGGTAACGGCCGTATCTGTCGATAATTTCTTTATGCCGGTGTTCAAAGTGCAGGTTGTTTTCCAACCCCGGTTGATCAAACAGTTGCACGGCAACTTCATGAATCACAGGGGATTCACTATGCATGTATGGCATATAGAGAAACGGTCGTTGCTCAAGACTAAGCGCTTCATCCATCTTTAACTCAACAGCGCGCTGAGCTAACGCCAGTGCCATACCGTCGTAAGCAAAAGCAAGCGGCTGATCCCGGAACATATTACGGGAGAACTGATCAAGAACGATAATCTCTGCCAGGCACCCTTCAGCGCTACTGCGCCAGTTAAAAAGTTCTCCTTGCGCTGCCGCCTGGTGGGTCGCCGAAAAACGATCTATTATCATCTGATCAAAAGAGGGGTCTTTAACAAACCACGCTTTAGGTGTTATTTCGTTAAACCAGAAGTCAATAATCTCTGCACTATGCATTTCAATACCATCCATTTTCATACCTTTAGTCTTAGTACTGTCACTATCCGTACCGCCAACTCCTTTCGATCAGCTCTGGTACTTCGATGCCTTGCACCAACCTTGAATCCAGACAAGTGACTTATCAATAGATTAAAGAATATCCGTCAATAATACGCCTACACCAATACGCTCAATGTGATGATTATAGTCAATTAAGCTTTCACCATAGCCATTAAAGTACTGGACATATCCCTTCAGGCGCCCCCACAGGGGAAAGCTCATGCCTAGTTCAATCGCACCATAACCTTCTTCAAAGCTGTATCGGGTCATGCCTGAAAACTCAACATCTTTATAGTCATACACACCGTGCAACTCATAGTGTCCCAGATAATCACTGATATCGGGGTTGTCATCACCTTTTGGCGGCGGAGGGGTTGTTGGATCACCATCATCCACTTTCGAGTTTTCTGGAATCCGATACCAGGGTTGAAAATAGACCCCCCAATTATTTTGGGCAAACCCCACGCCGACAAAAACACGGTTCCAACTTCGGCTCAAAAACTGCGACCGGCCATTTGACTCGTGCTCAATGCCCACACGTGTCATCAGTGTGCCATTCCACGGCTGAAATGGAAATGACGCTTCATAGTAGATTTCCGGCCGGTAATTAGTCTCTCTAAAAGGCGCCGATAGATCACTATTATAGAACTGCCAAAATGACTTCAAGGTGAAGCCAAAGTAGATCGCATCATTTTCAACAAATAACTTCGAATACGTCAACGGAACCTTAAGGCTCAATTGAAGCTTGATCTCTTCATTGTTCATCGGCTCATTCAAGTCAGGGTAAAAACTCTGTTGGTAGGGGGCTTGGTTTGGGTCATCCATATAGCTATAAGCGAGGATATAGTTCTGCCGATGCGGGGTAATCACAAACGGGTTATCTTCAGTATTTTTTTCCTCAATGAACCGCTCAGGTACTTCCACCTCCGGCTCTCTCAACCGTTCGCAGTTTTCCTTCAGTGCAACTAACGATGACTCTTCACTGGCACTTTTAACACCTTCAATAATACAATCATCCACTTTGTCCGCCATGGCAACTGCCGATGTGAAAAAGCAGACCGCTCCTGCCATATAATTGGTACTAACTTTGCGCTTAATCACTCTATCGTCCTTTCTGTTAGTTTTAGTAGTTGTTACCCGCATTAATCTATAATCCATCTAATGATGATTCTGTCTCAGTCGCGTAAACTTTGGGATATACTATCTTGTTGATAGAGGCTTTTTGATCGAATTATTTTGTATTACTTCACTTTTTGTCGCCATCGATTCGTGGTTTATCGACGCAAGGAACTAACGTGCACTCAATCTCAAAAATTACTAGCCGTTATTGGTATCGCTCTCGTCTGTTTTGGCTCATATTCTTGCTTGCCACTTATGCGCTGATAGGCTTTTTGATTCTACCTAACATCATCAAAAATACGGCCATTGACCAAATAGAGCAAAACCTGGGTTGGCAAAGCAACATTGAGAGTGTCGAAGTAAACCCTTTTGCGCTTACACTCACCATTAGCAAACTAGCGATAAATGATCAGCAAAACAGCACTGTACTATCATTTGACCGGTTCCATAGTAACATTGAACTCCGTTCAATTATTGAGGGGGCGGCAACATTTTCCAGTATGGAGCTAGTTGGCCCTTATCTTAAACTGGTCATTGACGAAAGCGGCACAACTAATTTTCACAAGGCGCTGGCTGAAAACAGTCCAGCGCAGATCCCTGAAACAGAAGCCCAAAACAGTGCCTCTCCACCTAAATTACTTTTTGACAGCATTAAGGTGAATGCGGGCAAGATTGACGTAATCGACCACACTCAATCCACCCCCATTGAGCACCAGCTCACCCCCATTAGCTTTGCTTTGAACAACTTCTCGACATTTACCAACGGTGACGGAGCCTATCAATTAGATGTCGCACTTGGTACCGGCCAGCATATTGCCTGGAGTGGCAACATCGGTATTGCCCCGTTTCACTCCAGTGGCTTTCTCAAAGTTGAAGATATCAGAGCGCATCGTCTATGGGCCTATGCTCAAGCGCAGGTGCCTTATACTCTCACCCATGGGTTGATCGATATTGAGGGGCAGTATGATATTAGTATGGCTGGCAGCAGCCCTCAATTGGATGTTAGCAATGCAATCATCACTCTGGACGAGCTAAAAGTTGCCCCTCTCTCATCTGAAGACTCATTTTTAGATATAAATAAAATCTCTGTCGGGCCATTAGACTTCGATTTAGCTAAACAGAAGCTGGACATCAGCCAACTTGCTATCGATACCCTGTCTCTGAAACTTGAGCGAGACAAGCGTGGTGCACTGACACTGTTAGCCCCTTTATCAAAAACAGACCGCGCTGAAACAAATGCAGCGTCTGCTAAGTCAGATACCGAGACTACTGAGGCAGACACTGAGACTGCAACAGCTAAAACAGGTGGTAAGACCAGCCAGCCTTCGGAGTTCAAATGGTCAATTGGGGAACTGCTAATTAGCGGCAGCCAGGTCAGCCTAACCGATCTGCAACCACAAACGCCTGCCAAGATCGATATATCAAACATAAACAGTCGCTTGGCAGGTCTCAGTCAGGATATGACAAAAAAGCTGGAGTTTGACCTCACCTACTTTATTCAGGATTCCGGTAAGAGTGAAATTACCGGGCAGCTCACCCCTAACCCTCTCAACCTGAAAGCGGCTATCGACCTGGAAAGTTTGGCCCTGTCTGTTATTCAACCCTACCTTAATGAACAGGTCAGAATGACGATAGACAAAGGCGCGCTGTCAGTGGCTGGCGATCTGGCACTCGCTATTCCAGAGGGCTCTGAGGTCGTTAACGGTGGCTTCACCGGAGTGATTAATATTGACCAGTTCAATACCACCGACCAGTCAGTCAATGAACGCTTAATAGGCTGGGAGAACCTGACCATAGAACCGATTAAAGTAGGTTTTAATCCGTTTACCGTCGAAATTACCGATATTCGATTTGAGGAGCCCTATGGGCGGGTGGTAGTAACCGAAGACCGTTCGACCAACCTTGCACAGCTCGCCGTGGCTTCCGTTGACGACGTGAAAGCAACAAACACAGCCGTTGCTGGTACAAAGAACACACCTCCGAAAAAGCCGGCGGATGAAAGTGACCCTGAAGCTCAAAAACCCGTACCACTTAAAATAGATCGTATTTTATTTAACAATGGAGCCGCCTATTTTGCAGACCTATCAATTAAGCCGCCATTTGGCACCAGTATTCAAAATATTAGTGGAGAAATCAGCGGACTGTCAGCAGACAACCTTGAACGCGCCACAGTGGATGTGAAAGGCACGATTGAGGACTACGGAAAAATGCTGATTAAAGGCAAAATTAACCCGTTAAGCGGTGATCTGTATACCGACCTTGACGTTAAGTTCGACAATATTGAACTATCAACCATGACGCCGTACTCAGGGCGTTATGCAGGTTATGCCATTGATAAGGGCAAACTAAACCTCCACCTTAACTATAAAATTGCCAACAGAATGCTAAAAGGAGAGAACCGCTTAGTGCTCGACCAATTCGAACTGGGTGATACCGTCAGCAGTGAAGAGTCGGTCGACTTGCCTCTCAAATTAGCACTACCGATCTTAAGAGACCGAAATGGCGTTATCGATATAGACCTGCCAACCGAAGGTAATATGGATGACCCGGATTTTAAGATCAGCGGATTAGTGCTCAATGCCTTTACTAACGTCATCATCAAAGCTGCTACAGCCCCCTTCTCAATGATCAGCAGTCTTGTGGGAGGCAGCCCGGAATCATTGCAGTCAGTCGCCTTCGAACCCGGCAAAGCAGGTCTCACAGACGAGCAGCTCAGTAACCTTGCAAAACTATCCAATGCGCTCAAAGAACGGCCACAAATTATCCTGGAGATCAGGGCCAACGTCGATGAAGAGATTGATGGCGGAGTCATTAAGAAAACTAAACTCGATAAAAGGCTCAACATCAGCAATAACCTGTCACGAATAGAGCAACTGGAAAAGCTTGTGATTGCGCGGGCGGGACAGCAAGCGTTGGATAACGCCAAAGCGTCTACCCAAACCCAAACCGCTACCGACAGCCAAAGCTATGAAAAAGCACTCTACGATATCGCGCTAAAAACCGAGCCTGTTTCTAATCTGGAACTTAACGCACTGGCAAAGCGGCGTATCAGCAGTATAAAAACAGCGTTGATTGAACAGAATGGGGTCGCAAAAGGTCAGGTATTCGCACTGAAGCCTTCACTTGCAGGCGAGACTCGCGAGGGTAAAGTCGTTACTTCATTTAACCTGACCGCACGCTAATCAGGCTGTGATTACTGCTCAGAGCACCTGTAGGGCAATACGGGGATGGAAACATCCCCATACTGGAAGCACTCACCGAGCGAGATGAGAGGCGTGGAAACGCAGGTGATCTTCAATAAAACTGGCGATAAAGTAGTAGCTATGGTCATACCCATCATGGCGACGTAGTTCCAGTGGATAACCATTGGCGTTTACCGCCGCCTCAAGCACCTCAGGCCTTAACTGCTCAGTCAGAAAGTCATCAGCCTCTCCCTGATCCACCAACGCAGGCACTTTTTGTATTGCTTCTTGCACCAGGATGCTGGCGTCGTAGCGTCGCCAAGCGCTGGTGTCTTTACCCAAATATGCCGTAAAGGCTTTCTGGCCCCAAGGGCACTTGGAGGGGCTGCTAATTGGGCTAAAGGCCGAGACAGAACAGTATCGCTCGGGGTTTCGCAACGCAATCACCAATGCACCATGGCCACCCATTGAGTGTCCGGCAATAGCCCGCTTGCCAGAAGCCGGGAATGTCGATTCAATCAATGCAGGCAGTTCGTCAACCACATAATCGTACATCTGATAGTGGCGACTCCACGGTGCCTGGGTAGCATTGACGTAAAACCCTGCTCCCTGACCCAAATCATAGCCCTCATCATTGGCGACGTCTTCACCACGAGGGCTGGTATCTGGCGCAACAATAGCAACCCCTAACTCAGCAGCGATACGCTGAGCACCTGCTTTCTGCATAAAATTTTCATCACTGCAGGTCAGCCCTGATAACCAGTACAGTACCGGCACCTTTTCGCCACTGGAAGCTTGTGGCGGAAGATAGATAGCAAATCTCATATTACAGCGCAACGATGACGAAAAGTGGCGATATTGTTTGTGCCAACCGCCAAAGCTTTTATTACAACTCAGGCTTTCAATACCCATAACCAGACTCTCCAAACTCATTAAATCAATGCCCCGTCCACTGTCATCAGTTTCAGGAGCGGTGATGAGTATTACTTATCGAAGTGAATGACGGTACGGATGCTTTTCCCCTCATGCATCAGATCAAACGCTTCATTCACCTTTTCAAGCGCCATGGTATGGGTAATAAAATCATCTAATTTAAACTCACCAGCCATATAACGCTCTACATAGTCAGGCAATTCTGAACGCCCTTTCACACCACCAAAAGCAGAGCCCCGCCAAACCCGACCCGTTACCAATTGGAATGGCCTGGTAGATATCTCCTGACCTGCACCCGCTACACCGATAACAACCGACTCTCCCCAACCTTTATGGCAACACTCCAAAGCAGAGCGCATGACATTGACGTTACCAATACATTCAAACGAGTAGTCAACGCCGCCATCCGTTAAGTCAATAATTACCTCCTGAATGGGCTTATCATAGTTTTGCGGGTTGATGCAGTCAGTCGCCCCCAGTTTACGCGCCAAGTCAAATTTACTTTCATTAATATCGATCGCAATAATACGGCTCGCTTTCGCCATCGTCGCCCCGATGATGGCAGACAGACCAATACCTCCCAAACCAAAGATAGCCACGGTCGCACCTGCTTCAACCTTAGCGGTATTCATTACCGCCCCCATACCAGTCGTGACACCGCAACCCAACAGGCAAACTTCTTCCAATGGCGCATCAGGGTTCACTTTGGCAAGCGAAATCTCCGGTAAAACCGTGTACTCAGAGAATGTCGAGCAGCCCATGTAGTGGTAAATAGGCTGACCATCTTTTGAAAACCGTGTAGTGCCATCAGGCATCAAGCCTTTACCTTGTGTCTCACGAATCTTCTGGCACAAATTGGTTTTGCCTGATCGACAGAACTTACACTCACCGCATTCAGGGGTGTAAAGCGGAATCACGTGATCGCCAACGTTTACACTGGTTACGCCTTCACCAATAGACTCCACAATGCCACCGCCTTCATGCCCTAGAATGCATGGGAATATTCCTTCCGGATCATCACCAGACAGCGTGAAAGCATCGGTGTGACAAACACCAGTCGCAATCAACTTTACTCGAACTTCACCCTTTTGCGGAGGCATGACATCAATTGTTTCCATAGACAACGGTTGACCTGCGCCCCAGGCTACGGCCGCTTTTGATTTGATCGTTTGTGCACTCATATTGACCCTATACATTAGTTAAGCGAGTAAGAAGCTGCATCGATACAACTTCTCTATGGTTGCCATATTAACTGTTTCAATATGAATGATAATTACATCAACTTGAAAATAACTTTTTCTGTACAGTAACAATTATATTGCTTACGATGCCCAATTCATCGTGCCAATCTGCCACAAATAACGAGTGAAAACCGAATATAGCGCGGTATGCGCGCATCGTGAGGCAAGATGTTTGATTGGGAAGGCGTAAGTGAATTTGTTGCCGTCGCAGAAGCCGAAAGCTTTACCGCAGCGGCGAAAAAACTCGGCATATCAACCGCTCAGGTCAGCAGGCAAGTCAGTGCCTTGGAAGGCCGCCTGGCAACAAAGCTTTTTTATCGCACTACACGAAAAGTATCCGTAACCGAGGCTGGCAGCATTTACTATCAGCATTGCAGGCAGGTGCTTGATGGGCTGGAAGACGCTGAGCGAGCGATCACCAACCTGCAAAGTACCCCAAAAGGAAAGCTAAGCATTACCGCACCTGTCACCTACGGAGAGAACCCTATCGCGCCATTGGTCAATGACTTCGTCTCTAAATACCCAGAGCTGGAAGTAAGACTTCACCTCACCAATCAAACTCTCAACCTGATTGAAGGGGGATTCGACCTGGCCATCCGTTTAGGGAAACTGGATGACTCCACCATGATGGCGAAAAAGTTAGCCCCGCGTATTCAATACGTATGTGCGTCACCAGAATATATCGCCAAATTTGGCGCCCCACACTCATTATCTGAGCTAGAGCATCATAACTGCCTTCAAGGAACCCTTGATTACTGGCATTTTCAAGAGCAAGGCAATGTTCGCAATATCCGGGTTAGCGGCAACCTGAGATGCAACAGTGGACGTGCGCTTCTTGATGCGGCGCTAAAAGGTATAGGCATCGTTCAACTGCCTGACTATTACGTGCTGCCGTCCATCAAAAGTGGCCGCCTAATTTCGTTACTGGAAGATAATAGTGAGTCAGACGAAGCTGTTTGGGCGTTGTACCCTCATAACAGGCACCTTTCACCTAAAGTTCGCCTGCTTATAGACTATCTTGGCGAAAAACTATCTTAGTGAAGAACTGACTTAGTGAAGAACTGAAGCCAAAGGGGTCGTCGTTGACCCCTTTGGTCAATCAATATGTTTCAGCCGATAACGCTGCCTTAAGTTATCAATGGTTCCATCCGCTTCCAGCTCTGTGATAAGGCGGTTCACCTCATCAGCAGTGATTTCAGCGTTCTCTCTGACTAAAATTCGGTGCCTGTATTTCTGATCAAACTTATCAGAAACCAACAATGCCTTTTTATGCTCTGGAAACTCATTCAGGTACTGGCCTAAAAATGACCGGGTTACAACAGCCACTTCAGCCAGCTCAGGTCTGTTAATTAAGATCAGCCGGATATTTCTTAAGTGATCTGTCGAAAGGAGGATATTAAAGTGTTCAGAGAGATATTCTTCATCGGCGTTGAAGTCAGCAAACCCATAATGATAACCCAGTATGCCAACCATTCGTTTACCGGCAATATCATCAAAAAAATGTTGATCACGCTCTGGGCGATTATAGGCAATATAGACTTCGCCCCCGGTCATAAATACTTTTGACGCCTCTACCGGGTAGTCTTTCCAACCCCAGTCGATGTTCTCGAACATAATCATGTCATATCGACCTGCTTCAAAATCCATATAGCGGCGTTTTGAAGAGGTTGGATAGAACTCGAACAGGTAATCATTTTGAATTTTGTTTAACGACTCAATCAAATCAAGGGTTGCCCCTTGGCTTCGCTCAGTATTTTTGCTGTTAACAAACGGAGGGAATTCGTAACCGCCTACTTTGATGACCGTTTCCGAATACGCCATATGGGAGGTCAGGCCCAAAATAGCCAGCACTGTAGCGCGAATAACGTGCATCTGAGATCTACTCAACATCATAAACAGGGGCAACTTCTTATTTATTGTGTATGCTCTCTATACCTTATAGATTAGCATCTATTCTGCACAATGCCCGTTCTAATACTCAAATTTAATCTGCGCATCCTCTCCACCCAACAGAGCATCCAAAACATTGTTTGCCTCATGCCACTGAAATTCCGGAAACACCTTTTGGGCGCTCTCCACTTTATCTGCATACGCCTGTTTAAGTTTCATTTCGATGCTATGGGTGTGGGAGATCGGTTGATTAAAAAAGGTCTCCATTTTGTCCTCAATTTCAGCCTCCTCAAGCAATGATTGAGGTAGGGCAGAAACCAGCGCATTAACCGCTTGCTGAGCGATTTTGGCTTCGTAGTTTCCCTGGCCTTCCTGCTGAATATAGACAATGGCGTCGGCCCAGTCTGCGAGTTTCGCAATGTCTTTCAAGGGCGTTTTATCCATTTTCTGATCCAGCTTTCGAAGCGGCGGATGAATCTCGTAATCAAACTGCTTAAATACATCGGCTTTGTCTCCCAGCATCGCTTCCAGCTTGCGCTTGCTGACTGAGGGTAAGTCGCCCCCTAACAGTTCAGGCAGATCATGATTAAGACAGTAATCCACCAGAAGTATCTGCTTTTCAGCAGTATAGTACTCGGCACTTAATATACGCCTTGCTAACGCCCGGGCAATCATCGTGACCATGTAGTGGTGCTCAGCCAGATACTGCGGCCTGCCATGTTTAACACTGTTCCAGCGAACCACATGACCACTTCGAACAATATCTCTCAAACTCAACATCGTTGTTATATCCTTTATATTTCTTGCACTTGCTGGCGAACAATTATCCGTTAATGGTATCAAGCGAAACCAATAGACAAAAGCAATCGCTTAAAAAGTAACCATACGCTTTCACCTATTGAATCTAGAGCATATACTCAAAGGTGTACGTGAGCCTAAAATAATATACCGGCCTTGGGGTTTAAAGATGAATAAAAATAAGGAAATCAAAACTCACTACCGTACCTGCAACCTTTGCGAAGCAATGTGCGGCATTGAGATAAAGCATCAAGAAGGTGAAATTCTCTCAATCAAAGGTGACAAACAAGACCCCTTGAGCCATGGACATATCTGCCCCAAAGCCATTGCCCTGAAAGACCTTCATGTTGATAAAGATCGCTTAAAGCACCCGATGCAGAAAACTGAAAACGGTTGGAAACGCATTAGCTGGCAAAAAGCATTTAATTTATGCGCTGAACAGATCAAGAAAACGCAGCGCGAGTTTGGCCGCGACTCGGTTGGCGTTTACCTTGGCAACCCCTCTGTTCATAACCATGGTACGCTGCTGACGGCATTACCTTTTTTAAAGGCGCTACGCTCTAAAAAGCGCTTTTCGGCCACCTCGAATGATCAACTGCCTCATATGCTGGTCAACCTCCACTTATTTGGTCATCAGGGGCTGTTCCCAATTCCTGATATTGACCACACCGACCTGTTTATCTGCCTGGGCAGCAACCCAGTGGCGTCGAATGGCAGTTTGATGTCCGCACCGGGCATTCAAAAAAGAATAAAGGCCATCCAGGACAGGGATGGTAAAGTGGTGATCATTGACCCCAGAAAAACAGAGACGGCACACATTGCCGATGAGCATCTGTTTATCAAACCGGGCACGGACTGCCTGCTTTTACTGGCCATGCTGCAATCACTGTTCGCTGAGGGGCTCGTTGATATTGGGCGTCTGGAACGTTACTGTGACGATCAGGACTTAATCAAATCTGCCTGTGAAGATTTCACGCCGGAAAACGTGTCTGAACACACCGGCATCGCAGCGGAAACAATCAGAGAGCTGGCAAGGCGTTTAGCCACCACACCCAGAGCGGTGTTATTTGGCCGAATGGGCACGTCTACACAGGCTTTTGGCGGCGTCACTACCTGGCTAATATACCTGCTGAATATTCTCACTGGGCACCTCGATCAACGGGGTGGCATGATGTTTACCAAACCTGCGGCCGATGTTATTGAGGTGGGTGCGCTAGCCGGTCAAAAAGGGCACTTTAACCGCTATCAAAGCCGAGTGAGAGGGCTGCCTGAGTTTTCCGGTGAATTGCCAGCCAGCACCATGGCAGAGGAGATACTCACGCCTGGTGAAGGGCAGATCAGGTCAATGATCACCATCGCGGGCAACCCCGTCATATCAAGCCCCAACGGGAGAAAACTGGAAGAAGCGTTTGAAAGCCTCGACTTTATGGTATCGATTGATTTTTATCTCAATGAAACCACCTGCCATGCTAACCTGATACTGCCGCCGACCGGCCCACTTGAACACAGCCATTTTGACATTGCCTTTAACATGATCAGCGTGCGCAACACGGCCAAATACTCAGAAGCACTGTTTGAACCCGAGCCAGACACCCGACACGACTGGCAGATATTCATGGAGCTGACCCGTCGTCTGGAAGCCAAAGATCTGCGAAGCCGTGTTGAAGCGGAAGCGAAGTACCAGATTTTAAGCCGCATTGGCGCAGACGGCCTGCTAGACATACTGCTGCGCTTTGGGCCATACGGCACCCGGCTCCCGGCAACAGACCGTATTGGGTCATTCTTAAGTGAAATCAGTCAGGATCTTCTCAAACCCCACCATCCTCTGAGAAGATTACTGGCGATGGGGCCTTACGGGTCTGCTAACCGCTCACTGCAAAAAGAGCTGAGTCTCAATTCATTGGCCAGTTACCCCCACGGGATAGATCTCGGCCCTCTTCAGCCCTGTTTTCCTGAGCGCATATTCCACAAAGATCAACGAATCCCTCTTGCGCCAGACCTTTTTATCGACGACTTAACCCGGGTTCGTGAAGCGATTGATTCGATAGCGTCGGGTCACCCGTTGCTGCTGATTGGCCGTCGTCATGTGCGAAGCAATAACTCTTGGTTGCACAACAGCCACAGGCTTATCAAAGGAAAAAACAGATGCACACTGATCATACACCCGAATGATGCGAAACAGCTAAAGCTGAATGACGGTGGACTCGCTAAAGTTACCTCCAACGTCGGCAGCATCGATATTCCAGTGGAGATATCCGAGGAGATAATGCCAGGCGTGGTGAGCATTCCTCATGGGTGGGGCCATCACCGGCAGGGCACGCTATTGTCCGTTGCCGAGACAAAACCCGGTGTGAGCTTGAATGATATCACCGACGATCAACATGTGGATGCGCTATCAGGTGTATCGGTGCTAAATGGTGTGCCAGTCACAGTGAAAGCTGTACAGAGTAAGAAGAAGACGGTACGAAAGCGGAAAAAAGCGTCAGCCGAAGCCGTTTAAGCGACCAATTTTAACTGGTCAGATCTGAATGATCAGGCCTAATCCGTATAGGCCTGGTCAACACTCAGTCAATGCCCAGAATTTTGTGCATCTGCAAGGTTAACCGCCACTGAGGGTGCGCCAGACAATACTCTGTTGCCAGTCTCATATTGGTGGCCTTCTTTTCATCTTGACCGGCAATGACCAGAGGGTCGGCCATTGGCGATAAAAAATAAAACCGGGCATCAAGATCAGTAAACTTCTCTGGAGGGGCTAAAGGTTGAGGGTACACCAGCTTAACTTCATCACAGTGGTCAATAACCACCGCTGCATCTGCCTTCGGGCTCACACATAACCAATCGATGCCTTTTGGTGCCGGCAGCGTGCCATTGGTTTCGACTCCCACCTCAAACCCCAGCTGGTGCATCTCGTCTATCAAGCGCTCATTTAACTGCAGCAGTGGCTCACCGCCAGTAAATATCACATAAGGCTTAGCCTTGTAATGTGACTGTTTTTCCGGCTGCCCACTCATCCAAATGTCATCAATGGCGACGGCTAACGACTGCGGAGAATCAAATGTACCGCCATTTTGTCCGTCAGTACCGACAAAGTCAGTATCACAGAAATTACAAACGGCTTTTGCGCGATCCTGCTCGCGCCCATTCCACAGATTACACTTGCTAAAACGACAGAAAACAGCCGCCCTGCCGGACTGAGCCCCTTCGCCCTGGAGGCTGTAGAACATCTCTTTAACGCGATATGTATTGGTAGCAGGCATGATTTTCCTTCGGGGAGGTCTAAATTAGACCGTTTCGTATGGGAGTGGGTCTGTCATGCCGTTTTTGGCAAACGCTTCCAGCCGTTCCTGGCACGAACCGCACTTTCCACACGCCCGGTCTCGGCCATTATAGCAGGTCCAGGTCTTGCCATAATCAAGCCCCATTGCCAGCCCAGTGCGCAAGATATCGATTTTATTCTGGTGAGAAAAGGGCGCAATAATATCAACAGGCTCATAGTTGGCGACCTGGGATACCATATTCATTTTCTCGATAAACTCCGGGCGACAGTCAGGGTAAATGGCATGGTCACCACCATGAGCGCCATAGTAGACCGCCACAGCATGAATCGATACTGCATAACCAATCGCCAGTGAGAGCATGATCATATTTCGGTTGGGCACAACCGTCGATTTCATGCTCTCTTCTTCGTAGTGGCCTTCAGGAATTTCAATATCATCGGTTAAGGATGACCCTAACAACAATTGGTTAATCGCGGTGATATCAACAATTTTATGCGGGATCGCTAACTCATCACACACCTTTTGCGCATAATGAAGCTCTTTTGAGTGACGCTGGCCATAGTTAAATGACAACGCATAGACTTGTTTTCCTTCCTTAATCGCCTTGTGCAACAAGGTAAAGGAGTCCATCCCCCCCGAATAAATCACCACGACTTTTTCAGACATAGTTTCCCAGCTTAGGCATCGCTTTTCAGTTGTGAGTTCAAAGTCCGCTATTGTACGACTGCTCGCTGCCAGGGGGAAGTTTATTACTCGATAATACTAGATGAAGGGCTATTTGACGTGCTTTCTGAGTCACACAAATCGGAATTGGGTACCTTATTGTGTGTAACTGCGGCGCTTGCTTCCTGGCGCTTATGAGCATAAACCGCCATTTTCTTTCTCAGCTCTGCCGGGCGTATCGGCTTTGGTAACACCGCGTCCAACCCTACTTCATTTGCTCGACGATGAACTTCATCAACGACAGTAGCGGTCAAGGCAATAATTGGAATACGGCTGTATTGATCGCCGGGAATCCCGCGTATGGCCTGGGTCGTCTCATAGCCGTCCATTCCAGGCATTTGAATATCCATCAATATCACGTCATAAGAAGATTGCTGCACCATCTGAAGTGCGCTTTCTCCATCCTCAGCCATATCTGCATCCGCCCCCCAGCGCGACAACAGTTTCATAGCGACCAGAATATTCACTTTATTATCATCAACTAACAAGACGCGTAATCCATTTAGATCACCTGCCAAATCTGCTTCAGTTGATACAGTGCGTATTCGGTTACCTAGCTTGCCGACTGGCAATGTCAATTCAAACTGGAAGGTCGAACCATGACCTGCTTCGCTGGTCAGCTTTACTTCACTATCGTAAAAAGAGAGCAGACTTCGGGTAATGGAAAGTCCTAAACCTGTGCCTCCGAACTCCCGTGTCACGGAGTTATCAGCCTGGCTAAAAAAGCGGAAAATTTTCTGTTGCTTGTCGGGCATAATACCAATGCCGGTATCTGCGATACTAAACCGCAGTGTTACGTTTTCAGCTGCGGTACGAATAACTTCAATGCTAAGCTCTACATGCCCTTGCTTGGTAAATTTGACCGCGTTAGAGACAAGGTTATTCAATATTTGGGAAATTCGTGTCGGATCCCCGATTAAACATTCGGGCAACCGTTCATCGATATGACAACGCAACTGAATGCCTTTGTCTTCTGCCTGATAAGCCATTGATGACATAACACCTTGGGACATATCCCTAAGATCAAAAGGAACTTTCTCAAGAGATATTCTCCCTGCTTCAATTTTGCTGAAATCAAGAATATCGTTGATCAGTGCAAGCAGGCTTTCCGCTGAAAACTTCAATGTGCTTAAATTGGTTTGCTGATCGGCTCTGGGGGACTCTTGTAGCAGCAGGTCAGACAACCCGATGACCGCGTTCAATGGCGTCCGTATTTCATGACTCATGACAGATAAAAAATTAGACTTCTCCTCCGTTGCCATCTCTGCCATCTCTTTGGCTGCCAGCAGGGCGTCCTGGTAGGCGTGTTCTGTGGTCACATCCATAATGATGCCGTGGTAAATATTCAGTTCTCCACGCTGCTCAATGGGTGTAAAGACACCTGTAATCCACTTAATATCACCTTCCGGCAGCTTAACCCTAAATGAAAACTTCCACCCCCCATCACTGCCAACAGAGTCCATATAGCTTTTAAAAAAAGCGGCTTTATCTTCCTCAACAATCAACTCAAGCAGACTGTCACTGTTGTCCTGGCATTCGGCGGCAGACAAACCAATCAGCGATGTCACCTGAGGGCTGACATAATTAAACCACCACTGGTGTGTGGAGGCGTTAATGCACCATTCAACTATAACGCCGGGGACATTTTCGGCCATACTGCGAAAACGCCGCTCACTCAGCTGGACTCTGTACTCTGCTTCCTTCTCGGCAGTGATATCAAATAACGAAAGAGACACCCGCTTATCTAAGTGGGCCAAGCGAGAAAGTGCCGCCTGATGGCTTGTTGACCGATATGCATGAGAGGTTGCAGTACGCTCAATAGGCACAACTCTAGCCTGATACCAGCGCTCATTGGCCGGTGAAAAGTACGCTAGCTGACTGGTAACGCCGACAAACAAGGCCTCATCAATCATCTCTTTAAATCGCAAATAGAGCGCTGGTGGTAAAACACTCTGTATGGAAAGGTCGCCTGTCGCTTTTTCTGCAGTCGGTAGCAGGCTATCATCGCTGCCCCAAGCATCCATTATTCGGTAGTTTTCATCGATCTCGTAAACCACTTCATTCAGTGACGTCACGATGGTTTCCAGTTTCCGCTGGTTGTGCAGCGCTTGCTGCTCGGCTCTCTGGTTCTCCCTGATTAAACTCAGAACCATTAAAAATGTTGCCACAAAAGCACAGGGGATCGCAAAAAACCGAATAATAGACACAGACCCTTGCTGAAAGGTGTACTCAGTAAAAATGTGATACTGGGCCATCAGGTCAAGCACCGCTAACCCCGTTGCAATCACAACACTCAGTAATTGCTGCCACCGCTCCTGTGGCAAAAACAGTGCGAATGGCCCGGCAATACCTGCAAAATAAAATAAAAATACATAAGATGCTTGCCCAAGCAAGCTTGAAAGAACATAAGTCGAGCCGCTCAAAACGGCCAGAAAGAGTAATCGGGCTACAGTAAACCAGGAAAAGAAATTAGCTAACAATGCCAGTAGAAATAACGCAGACTCTATCGCAAAGATCACAGCGACCCCGGCGCTGTGAACCGACCAGATAAGTGAAGAGCAGAGCGCTGAGCAGATGAGCAGAAACAGCGCCGACTTGTTACACAGGCGAATGCGCGAAGCCAGTGGCCCCGGTAACCCTTCGGCGCCCCACTTCAGCGGGTTAGCTAAGATCATAATGCTCCCTTTAAGATACGCCATATAGCATACTACATTAAGCCAAACGCATATATTCAGGTTTTAATACTTATCACTGGCACGCCAGCAATTTGCTTTAAGCACCCGCAGTTACTTTAAACAGAGGCGTTCTAAAGCAATCACGGCCTATCAACCTTACATCAAGCCACTATTATAAAAGTGACCAGAACCTCATTTAATACAAAAAGCCCAACGGATATTACACGAATCTGCTATAACTATAATCTGCTACCACTATGATTAATGCTATACGCTTTCAAGAACACCGCCGCCCAGCCTCACATTTAAATAAAGCGTACTTGTGAACGTTGATTCTGTATTCCTTAGGGGGAAGATATGTCTTCAGACGCGACTATATTATCAATCACTGTGACGATTGTTTGCATTGCTGCAGCCTGCTTATCACTCATCGCCAGCTATCAGTTAATGAAACCCCAACCTGCAAAAGTTGCAGAAAAATCATCTATTCGTCCTTTTGCAGGCGCGCTACTGCTAGCCAGCATAGTACCTTGGACTCTGTTAGGCATAAATACGGGGGAGACCTCCATAATCGACGCAAATCCGCTAGCATCAGTTGAAGATATTGAAAGGCTGCCAACGACCTCGGCGGGTATTGCACCTTCGTTTGAGGAAATTCAAATCTCAGACTCAGCGCTCTCTGAGGCCTGGGCAATTACCGCTGCAGAAGAAATTGCAGAAGAGCCGAAAAACCCGGATTTTCAGAAGTTTAGAAACCATGTGACCCAACTGCTATTCAGTGCTGAGGGGTTCAGCTCAAGTGATAGTGCAATTCTGATCGACCTGTCACAAGATAGCCACAGAGAGATGATTAAATACCTGGCTGATGAGCGACCCGGACTACTAACCATTATTTACCATAAGCAGTATGATTCAGGTTCCAAGATGATCGTGTACTTTCCCGAAATCGCAGGTAACCAGCTAATCTATACGCCACTGACCGGCCCGGCATCAAACTCGCTGTCAAAAGTCTCGGTGCAAAATCCAGACAGCGAATAACGCCAGCAATGAATAGCACGAGTAATAAAATACCCAATTACAAATTGCAGGGGCAATAGCAAAACCGTTACTATAGCGACTTTCAGCCCCTTTCGACTTTAAAACAACAATCAAACGAGCACAGTTCCCCTTCGAAAATGAACTCTCCATTGCAACCTATTTTTATCGACTTTGAAGCATCCAGTTTGGATTTGATTTCAAGTTACCCTATCGAAGTAGGTATCTGCCTTCCGGATAGCACCACTCATAGCTGGCTGATTAAACCCCACGTGCTCTGGAAAGACTGGTCTGACTCTGCCGAGAATATACATGGCATTAGCCGTGCACAACTGCTGGAAGAAGGGATCGAGGTCAGAGACGTTGTAAACCAGATGAACAACCTGCTGAGCGGCGATATTTTTTGTGATGCCTGGACGTTTGATAGTTTTTGGATGCATCGCTTATTCAAAGCAGCAAAAGCCAAACCTGTTTTTCACCTGGACTCTATTTCAATGTTGCTCAACAGTGAGCAAATTAACCAGTGGCAAAGTGTACGACTTGAAGTTATCAACGAGATGAAGATTGTGACTCACCGAGCGGCCAATGATGCCCTGATTCTTCAAGAAACATGGAAGCGGCTGCAACATATTGAATAACAGATAAAAAAAGGGGGGGCATTGGAGCCCCCCTAAAGAGAGTTGATCTGGTTTGTGATTCACAATGCTGCGAGCCAACAAACCTAAAGACTACTCGAAAGGAGAAATGAAAAAGCGCCTATTGGCTACTTCGACATGGTGTTATTATCAGGCAGAGTCAGGATGACGTCTGTACGCGGAAGCCGGTAAATGAGTACGTAATACCCGTAACGCGTTACGCTTATCGTGAGCAAAAAAGTAAAATTACCCGTTCGGCAGGAGGCCGTCCATGAAAACACGCTTCATTATTCAAGGAATGATATATGACATTTATCCGGCAGGTTTTGATTTAAGCCGAATCGGTAAGCGTCTTGATTTCTCTAGCTCATCAAACCTGCTCAATGGGTTCCAAAGCTGCCAACAATTTGTAGAACAGTTACTACACTACAACCCCGGTGCAGCTTACCAGCTCTCTTCCGGCACTTTTTTTCAACAGCAAGTCAGCGATATTGTGCAACAGCTTGAAGCAGGGGAGCTAATCGCCGTCCAGCCAGACCAACAAACTGAGGACTCGCTGCACTCTTCTGGCAGCAGACTTAGGTCGGCCAGCATTTCAAAAGAGGATATAACAGAAAGCACCTCAATAGCAGGCCAACAAACCAGCAATAACCAGGCTCGGCTTACACCTAAAATTAAACATCACTCGTCAGCACAATCGCCACTCACGCAGAAGCCGACGCTCAATTACCAGGTTGCCGTTGAAGTGGCAGGCCAAAACCTTCCCAGAGATCAACACCTTTACCTTCACAAAACAGAGGCCGAGCAAGCAGCTCAGCAATTTGCTACTAACGACAGAGCACTTATGCACCGCAGTGAGGTGAGATTTCGAAATATTTCACAGCAACACCGGAAAGTCTCACTCGCGATCAACATGAAGAACGGCGCGTCACCGATGCTACTGCCTCTTATTGACAACATAGCACCAAGCAAGGGTGATCGTTCAAAGCCTGAGCACGATAATGTGATCATCCCTATTAAGCCAATACATATTGAAACCAGCCATAACTCAACCAGCAAGACAGCCCCCCTTAGCAATGGCTGGCTCTATTTATTTTGGAAGGGCACACTGTGGCGGGAGTTAGAAGTTCTACCAAATAGCGCTATGTGTGATTGCCGAGTTGAGTGGTATAGAAATCAAATTCGTTTTGACTCACAAAAAGCATCGGCTCTCCGCAAAGCAGAGGGCCGTTGGCTGAACAATATCTGGATACCATACAAAATACAGAATGAGTTTCAACTAGGGCGCAACGGCTTACGAATCGCATATAGCAAAACACAGTGGCCCTGGCATCGGATTCAGGCGCTTGAATCAGACACCAAAAACCTCATAGCAAACACCACCTCACTCGATGCGATACAACAGTACTCGGCACAGCAGCACTTTGACGCTGCCAGTGCTTCAATCAGTTCACTGGAGAGCGCGATGAACATCAGCCCAGGCAGCCAGGGTGCGAGAGGGGATAACCCAAACAGAATCGCAGCCATCTATTTAGAGCCGCAACCAAATCAACTCAACCTTAAACTGCATGACGCCACCCACAAAGTGTTAGCAGGAAAGCGCTATCAGCTCATAGCCGGTGATAACATAGTAGAGGGTGTCGTATCGCCAGATGGCACTATCAGCCACCCAATGCCATATCAGGCGACAGAAGGGGAGCTGCGCGTCTGGTGCGACAATGAGTCAGAAGTACCCAGTCACAAAATACCCATTAAGCTAGAGCAGCTTGCTGATATCAACTCCACAGAAGGCATTCAGGCCCGATTAAACAACCTCAACCATAGTGCCGGCCCTGTTGACGGAATCTCAGGGCCAAAAATGCTTGGGGCTGTCAGGCAGTTCCAGCAACGGCATCAGTTAGCGGTTGATGGAGATCCGGGACCAATAACTCAACAGAAGCTTAAACAGATACATGGGAATTAAAAACGATTTGAGCAACTCAGCTATATCAACAAGGACGTACGATATGAAGCCACACCATATTCTAAAAACATGGTTTGGGATGGACTTTGTCTTCCCTCACTGGGCACTCTATTGGCTGTTTTGGTTCTCACTGGTGATGATCCCGGTGCCCATGTCTTTTGCTCATCATTCAGGGCCTATCAGCTATAGAACAGGGCTATTTTTGGGTACTTACTTTACCCTCATCACCTTTTTCTTGGCCATGCTCGCCAGTTATATTGGCTACAAATACACTCAGTCAAAAGGGCGAACCGTTCCTGATTATCAAAACAAACGGTATCGAGTAATGGGGGCTATGCTAGGCACCGGCCCCTTTATTCTCTATTTTACCGGCTACCTGATCACCATTCCTTTCGGCCATGCCCCCAACTATGTTTTTACCTTAAAACCCAGCCCTCAGCTTGAAATGGAGCTTAACCATCTGTTGGGAGATGATACGATTGAATATACGCCGTTTGATTATTCGCTGGATGAGCAGGAGGTTACGTATGTGACGAATGGGATAGACTCAATGTTTTTTGATATTATTGCTCGCCCACGCAAATATCCAGAAAAAATAGTTACACTGACAAAGGGTGACTTGGCCTATACAAGTGCTATCAACAAACATAGACCTTTCGATTTCAAAGTAATCAATGGACACTGTTATATATCTACACCAGTAGAGTCATTTACCCCCAGAGTCATTGATCACCCCAAGTTTGAGTCGCCAATTACCATTTCAATCGGCAAAGAAGGCGAAATGCTAGTCGATGCCAATGGCGCATATAATGTGCGCTTCAACGCCTGTGGTGACAGATACTCTGTTGGTTCTGACTTCTTTAAGAGATATGCGCTTGAAGCATACTTACAATACCCTCACATATACAAAAGTAACTTAAAGCACATAAAAGTATATAGGCCTACGATTACCCTTACTCTCGAACACTTTGATGAACACATATCTAACTTCTAAGGGGCGTTCTGCTATCCAAGGTGATCCAGCTCATATCTTTATCTATAGTACTCACAACGCTCTTTACCCATAGAGCATCGCCCCTCCATGGCATTTGCACCCCTTTCTTTGGTTCTTCGGTATTAGGAGTAACATGTAATTTAATTCGGCACTCCAACAATAACTCTTCATCCAAAGGCAGATTTTCTGGGTTCGAAAATGAGTCTTTCGAAAAATCATGTAGCACAATTAGCTGATCTTTACCCTTATAACGGTTAATGTACTCACCTTTGGTGCTCCCACTTTTATACTGTTTGAGCTTAGATATATGCGAAATAGTATAAAATAACTTTTCTCCAAACTTTAGACTTGAGTACTTTTCTTTACCATCCTTATCATCTTGTCTAATGCGGAGCTCAATAATCAGCTCAGACTCTCCCTCAATAAAATAAGGCAAATCCACCGTTACTTTGGCTCTATTTCCTTTCATTTCATACAGATCAATTCCTGCCCGGCCTCGATTTCGACCCACCAGTTTCTTTTCCACAGGCATTAGCTCAAATTCTGCGTTGAGCGGGTATAGTCCATTCAGCAGCAGTTCAAGGCTTGCAGCCGGATATCGCTTCATAGGTTCGGTAAATTTATCTTCATCCCCCCAGTCATCTTGAAACCTAACACGGGTATTGGAGGCATTATTTGCGGCCATCATACCCGGAAGGTTGTCGACCAACGCATCAACAATACGCCAACTACTTTCGCCATTGGTTTCTACGCTGCTCTTGGGAAGCAGCGGAAGCTCAACCCTGATTCCAGTCGTGCCTCCTTGCATCAAGGCTACGGTTTTCTACAATGCCCTTGTAGCCGTGATGCAGCGAAGCGGAATCAAGGAAGAGCCTGCCGTCTTATATTTTCCACTAAGAACACGATTTCAGCTTACTATTTGCTATAATTCACCCCCTATTCTGTAAGTACAGAACTATTGGCGAATAAACACCAAACCAATATCAACAAGGACGTGTGATATGAAACCCGGTTACATTATAAAACACTGGCTCAAAATGGACTTTGTCTTCCCTCACTGGACACTCTATTGGCTGTTTTGGTTCTCACTGGTGATGATTCCGGTGCCCATATCTTTTGCCGATTATTCAGGCCCCATAAGCTATAGAACAGGGCTATTTTTGGGTACTTACTTTACCCTCATCACCTTTTTCTTGGCCATGCTCGCCAGTTATATTGGCTACAAATACACTCAGTCAAAAGGGCGAACCGTTCCTGATTATCAAAACAAACGTTATCGAGTCATGGGGGCTATGCTAGGCACTGAAAATCATAAGTCGCCTCCCTCGCCGAGGTATCCAGAGGTATACTCGAGAGGGCTTACACTCAACAAAGGAGACGGCTTATGCAACTTTACTGCGGAATCGATCTTCATAGCAACAATAGCGTTGTATCGTTAATTAACGATAACGACACTATTGTTCAAGAAAAGCGTTTAGATAATGATCTCAATGATATATCTAAACTATTAGCCCCCTACCAATCAGACATTTTCGGAATAGTTGTTGAATCGACATACAATTGGTATTGGCTTGTTGATGGTCTAATGGATGAAGGCTATCCAGTTCATCTAGCTAATACGCTTGCCATTCAACAATACAGCGGATTGAAATACACGAATGATTTAACGGATGCGCGTTATTTAGCTCACCTACTAAGATTAGGCATACTTCCTACGGGATATATTTACCCTAAAGCTTTACGTGCTATTCGCGATCTACTAAGGAGAAGGCTCTTGCTGGTTAAGCAACGAACCGCTCATCACCTTAGTTTACAAAGCATGATTAACCGGCACACAGGTGAGAGGCTTAATGCGAATAAGATAAAACATCTTACAGAAGCAGAACTGAAAGCTCACTTTTCAACAAGCGCAGCGCAACTAACTGCGTTGACTGAGTGGCATATGATGAAAAAACTCTCTCAGCAAATTACTACGATAGAAAATTTTGTTCTCAGAGAATGCCAGCAAGGGGAATTGTATTCAATTCTACTTAGTATCCCTGGCGTTGGAAAAATACTGGCGATGACCATTTTGCTTGAGACTGGACCAATTGAGCGTTTTCCTCGTGTTGGAAATTATTCATCTTATGCTCGTTGTGTGCCTTCCGATAAGGTCAGCAATGGTAAATCAAAAGGGAAAGGAAATACGAAGAACGGAAATAGATATTTAGCAATGGCTTTTGTTGAAGCAGCACATTATGCATCTATCTGGAATACTGATATAAAACGAGCCTATCAACGCAGGCTGAAGAAATCACCAACAATGGTTGCCAAGAAAGCGATAGCCAATAAATTAACGAGAGCGTGTTATCACATGCTCAAGGAGAAAACGATGTTTGATATTAAACTCGCATTTGGTTAAACAGCTTTTCAGGCGATGAGATCAAAAGGGGTATGGTTAACCTAGGGCTCTGAATATCCTTCGCCTGAACCTAATTTGGTTTAATGGAGTGCCCTCTGCATAAGCTCTCCGGAGACTGACTTCGAGTCTTTAACTCTGTACCAATTAGCTATGCAGGGGTACTGATTATTTAATGGGGTATGAATATACCAGGGGTAAGCGGCTTTGCGCGTTATGGGGCTCAGCCGTTTAGCCTTGATCCTGATGGGTGACTGAAGCACTTCATTTTGAAGTAGCACAACACAACTAAAATCAGGTGTACTTCATGACAGCCAAAACAGTTTATATTTAGGCATGGGTGCCACGACGCGCTTCGTTCAAACTCGTGCTATTGACAAACTAGCGACTTATGGGCGGCCCCTTTATTGTTTACTTTACCGGCTATTTAGCCACCATTCCTTTCGGCCATGCCCCCAACTATGTTTTTACCTTAAAACCCAGCCCTCAGCTTGAAATGGAGCTTAACCATCTGTTGGGAGATGATACGATTGAATATACCCCGTTTGATTATTCGCTTGATGAGCAGGAAATTACGTATGTGACGGATGGGGTAGATTGGAGCAAACTGGTAATGATACTGCGGCCTAGAAATTCGCCACAAGATATAGTCAAACTGAATCAGCCTGACCTAGACTATGTTAACAAGATAAAAAAACAGGAGCCGTTTGAACTGAAAATTGTAGACGGTGTGTGTTATTTTTTCGCCCAAGTAAATCAGTTCAAGCCTCGAATCATCAATCACCCCAAATTCAAAACCCCAATTATTGTCAAAGCTGGAGACCCCGGTGAGATGCTTGTTGATGCGAGAGGAGCATTTTTCGCAGAATACAACGAGTGCGAAGATGTTTACCCCTATGGTTCAGCAGATGCAGACCCATCTAAAGAGATAGCTTTAGAGGCATATTTTCAATACCCTTCTATACATAAAGACATTGAAAAATATCAAACATACGATAGAAGGACATTTACGTTTACGTTAGCTAGATTTGACTCATTTATAGCTAACTTCTAAGAATCGTTTTTTGAACAAGAGTCAACCAGCTCTTATTTGTAGATTCTGTGTCTGGAGAGTTTTCTAACCACAGCCTAGAACCTCTCCAAGGCATATGTACTTCTTTCTTTTTTAGTTTATTTTTAGCAGTAACCCTTAGCTTAATCCAGCATTCCAAGGTCACTTCTGGATTGACGCTCCCATCCCAAATATTTGCTATGGATTTGCTCGAAAAATCTTGTATAACCACAAGCTTTCTCCTAAAAGATTGGTCACAGATGTAAATCCCTTGTCTAGACTCTTTTTCATAAATTTCTAAGTTTGATATTCTTTTTATATTTAAAGTGGTGTCACCATCAATTGCAATTGCTGGCAGCTCACTCTTATTCTCTTCATCTTCTTCTCGGGCCACTCGTATCTCTATCGATAACTCCGACTCGCCCTCAATAAAATAAGGCAAATCCACCGTTACTTTGGCTCTATTTCCTTTCATTTCATACAGATCAATTCCTGCCCGGCCTCGATTTCGCCCCACCAGTTTCTTTTCCACCGGCATTAGCTCAAATTCTGCGTTAAGCGGATACAGCCCATTCAGCAGCAGTTCAAGGCTTGCAGCCGGATATCGCTTCATGGGTTCGGTAAATTTATCTTCATCCCCCCAGTCATCTTGAAACCTAACACGGGTATTGGAGGCATTATTTGCGGCCATCATACCCGGAAGGTTGTCGACCAACGCATCAACAATACGCCAACTACTTTCGCCATTGGTTTCTACGCTGCTCTTGGGAAGCAGCGGAAGCTCAACCCTGATTCCAGTCGTGCCTCCTTGCATCAAGGCTACGGTTTTCTACAATGCCCTTGTAGCCGTGATGCAGCGAAGCGGAATCAAGGAAGAGCCTGCCGTCTTATATTTTCCACTAAGAACACGATTTCAGCTTACTATTTGCTATAATTCACCCCCTATTCTGTAAGTACAGAACTATTGGCGAATAAACACCAAACCAATATCAACAAGGACGTGTGATATGAAACCCGGTTACATTATAAAACACTGGCTCAAAATGGACTTTGTCTTCCCTCACTGGACACTCTATTGGCTGTTTTGGTTCTCACTGGTGATGATTCCGGTGCCCATATCTTTTGCCGATTATTCAGGCCCCATAAGCTATAGAACAGGGCTATTTTTGGGTACTTACTTTACCCTCATCACCTTTTTCTTGGCCATGCTCGCCAGTTATATTGGCTACAAATACACTCAGTCAAAAGGGCGAACCGTTCCTGATTATCAAAACAAACGTTATCGAGTCATGGGGGCTATGCTAGGCACTGAAAATCATAAGTCGCCTCCCTCGCCGAGGCATCCAGAGGTATACTCGAGAGGGCTTACACTCAACAAAGGAGACGGCTTATGCAACTTTACTGCGGAATCGATCTTCATAGCAACAATAGCGTTGTATCGTTAATCAACGATAACGATACTATTGTTCAAGAAAAGCGTTTAGATAATGATCTCAATGATATCTCTAAACTACTAGCACCCTACCAATCAGACATTTTCGGAATAGTTGTTGAATCGACATACAATTGGTATTGGCTTGTTGATGGTCTAATGGATGAAGGCTATCCAGTTCATCTAGCTAATACGCTTGCCATTCAACAATACAGCGGATTGAAATACACGAATGATTTAACGGATGCGCGTTATTTAGCTCACCTACTAAGATTAGGCATACTTCCTACGGGATATATTTACCCTAAAGCTTTACGTGCTATTCGCGATCTACTAAGGAGAAGGCTCTTGCTGGTTAAGCAACGAACCGCTCATCACCTTAGTTTACAAAGCATGATTAACCGGCACACAGGTGAGAGGCTTAATGCGAATAAGATAAAACATCTTACAGAAGCAGAACTGAAAGCTCACTTTTCAACAAGCGCAGCGCAACTAACTGCGTTGACTGAGTGGCATATGATGAAAAAACTCTCTCAGCAAATTACTACGATAGAAAATTTTGTTCTCAGAGAATGCCAGCAAGGGGAATTGTATTCAATTCTACTTAGTATCCCTGGCGTTGGAAAAATACTGGCGATGACCATTTTGCTTGAGACTGGACCAATTGAGCGTTTTCCTCGTGTTGGAAATTATTCATCTTATGCTCGTTGTGTGCCTTCCGATAAGGTCAGCAATGGTAAATCAAAAGGGAAAGGAAATACGAAGAACGGAAATAGATATTTAGCAATGGCTTTTGTTGAAGCAGCACATTATGCATCTATCTGGAATACTGATATAAAACGAGCCTATCAACGCAGGCTGAAGAAATCACCAACAATGGTTGCCAAGAAAGCGATAGCCAATAAATTAACGAGAGCGTGTTATCACATGCTCAAGGAGAAAACGATGTTTGATATTAAACTCGCATTTGGTTAAACAGCTTTTCAGGCGATGAGATCAAAAGGGGTATGGTTAACCTAGGGCTCTGAATATCCTTCGCCTGAACCTAATTTGGTTTAATGGAGTGCCCTCTGCATAAGCTCTCCGGAGACTGACTTCGAGTCTTTAACTCTGTACCAATTAGCTATGCAGGGGTACTGATTATTTAATGGGGTATGAATATACCAGGGGTAAGCGGCTTTGCGCGTTATGGGGCTCAGCCGTTTAGCCTTGATCCTGATGGGTGACTGAAGCACTTCATTTTGAAGTAGCACAACACAACTAAAATCAGGTGTACTTCATGACAGCCAAAACAGTTTATATTTAGGCATGGGTGCCACGACGCGCTTCGTTCAAACTCGTGCTATTGACAAACTAGCGACTTATGGGCGGCCCCTTTATTGTTTACTTTACCGGCTATTTAGCCACCATTCCTTTCGGCCATGCCCCCAACTATGTTTTTACCTTAAAACCCAGCCCTCAGCTTGAAATGGAGCTTAACCATCTGTTGGGAGATGATACGATTGAATATACGCCGTTTGATTATTCGCTGGATGAGCAAGAGATTACGTATGTGACGAATGGGGTGGATTCGATGATACTTAATATGATTGAACGACCTAAAAGGTCTCCTGAAACAATAGTTACTCTAAGTGAAAGAGATTTAGAGTATGTAACCTCTATTCGAACATTAACTCCATTCAAGTTCGAAATAGTTGAGAAGACCTGTTATTTATCAGCCAATACTTATGATTTAAAACCCCATACTATAGGACACCCAGACTTCAAAACTCCTATTCGTATTAAACCAGGAGAGAAGGGGAGCATGAATGTCTCAGTTGAGGGCGTATTTGAAGTTAAACATGGTTCTTGTAATGAGGTTCCCGGTTATTCTCAGGAGTATGATCCAGTTAAGGAGATAGCACTAGAAGCCTACTTTAGATATCCCTATACATATAGCGATATCTTCAAGTACCGAGTTGAAAAAAGACCTACTTTTACAATGACAATTGCTCGATTTGACTGGTTTATTTCTAACTTCTAAGAATAGTTGCGTCCTCCATAAGTAACCAGCCTTTATACTGATCCCCAATTTCTGGCTCGTCTAACCATTTAGACCGCCCCCTCCAAGGCATTTTAATCGTTTCTTTTTCCGGTTTGTCCTGAGATGTCACATGAAGTCTTACCCTACATTCCATGTCTATTTTCATGTCAACATCAACCCCTTCCAGCGTCGAAAAGCTCCTTTTCGAGAAGTCACGTATTACTACCAAAGCTTGCCTACCCTCAAAATGGGACTTATATACTCCTTCCTCAGCCCCTTCTTTAAACATTGGCAAGGAGGAAATTTTTGCTATTTGCAATAATTTTTTATTGCCAAATTTAAGCAAAGGGAACCCCTTCTTAACCACTTCATCGCTTTCTTGAGCAATACTAATTTGAATATCCAATACAGACTCTCCCTCAATAAAATAAGGCAAATCCACCGTTACTTTGGCTCTATTTCCTTTCATTTCATACAGATCAATTCCTGCCCGGCCTCGATTTCGCCCCACCAGTTTCTTTTCCACCGGCATTAGCTCAAATTCTGCGTTAAGCGGATACAGCCCATTCAGCAGCAGTTCAAGGCTTGCAGCCGGATATCGCTTCATGGGTTCGGTAAATTTATCTTCATCCCCCCAGTCATCTTGAAACCTAACACGGGTATTGGAGGCATTATTTGCGGCCATCATACCCGGAAGGTTGTCGACCAACGCATCAACAATACGCCAACTACTTTCGCCATTGGTTTCTACGCTGCTCTTGGGAAGCAGCGGAAGCTCAACCCTGATTCCAGTCGTGCCTCCTTGCATCAAGGCTACGGTTTTCTACAATGCCCTTGTAGCCGTGATGCAGCGAAGAGGCTGTGAAAGTATCCATAGGCTCCCCGCTGTATAATATCGTCGCCTAACGACTTCGAAGATATAAGAAAATGGGAAGACAATACAAGAAAACACACTCCCGCGATCAAGGGGATTTGTTTCCGAGCCATATGGATGACTACGTGCATGAGAGGCATCCCATCAGAGCCCTTGATGCCTATGTTGAATGTTTAGACTTAGGAAAGCTCGGCTATCAACATACCTTAGAAAACAAGGTTAATAGCGGGCAGCCTGCCTACCCTCCCGGTGCGTTACTCAAGCTTTACCTCTACGGATATCTAAACCGCATTAAGTCGAGTCGTCGGTTGGAACAAGAGTGCCACCGTAATATAGAGGTGATGTGGTTAGTTCAAGGGCTTAAGCCAAGCTATAAGACGATCGCTAATTTTCGCAGCCAAAACCGGCGTGCGATTCGGGAGACTCATAAAGAGTTTATTTTATTCTGCAAGAAACTTTCGTTGTTTGGAGGCCAGTGCATTGCTATTGACGGCAGTTTCTTTAAAGGAAGCGCGAGCCGCAAGAGCTTTACGACCACCACAGGTCTCAAGAAGAAGCTCAAAAAGCTAGAGGCGCATATCGAGCAATGGCAGAACGAGCTAGATCAGCAAGATGCGCAGGAAAAGGAAGAAGAAAACAAGCCCAGTGATATTGAACTGGAAAAAGTGCTTCAGCAACTCGAAGACTGGAAAAAAGAAAAACAAGATAAAGAGAGCGAATTAAAAAGGTTAGAAAAATCTAAAAAAACACAAGAGAGCAGTACAGACAAAGATGCCCGTTTACTGAACAAAGGAACTCAAAAGGTATCCGGCTACAGCGTACAGATAGCAGTAGATAACAAGCATCACTTGATCGTTTGCGAAGAAGTCACAACGGAGCCAAACGACCTTAAACAATTGCACCCAATGTCGCTAAAAGCAAAGAAAATACTGAATTCAGATGAGTTAGAAGTGCTTGCTGATGCGGGCTATTACAGCGGGGCGCATATTGCTAAGTGTGTAAAAGATAAGATAACACCTTATGTTCCCAAGCCTAAAACGGGGGGTAAAGGGAAAAAGGGAAGGTACACAAAAGACCAGTTCATATATGATGCGAGGAAAAATCATTATGTGTGCCCTGCAGGAGAGTCATTAAACCAACGAGGGTCGCCCCGCACACAGAACGGACAAGTATTTCATCGCTTCAGTGCATCAGAAACAGTCTGTAAAAGCTGCCCCCAAAAAGCAAGCTGTCTTGGGGAGAAAATACCTTGCCGAGTCGTGTGGCGAAGTGAGAATGCAGACCTGCTCACAGCTCATCAAGAACGAATGAAGGTAAGCAAAGGAAAAATGCGCGAGCGAAGTACACTCGTTGAGCACCCATTTGGCACGATGAAATCTAGAGCAGGTTGGAGCCACTTCCTGCTAAGAGGCCAAGAGAAGGTAGCGGCTGAGTTTAGTTTAATGGCGTTATGTTATAATCTCACACGTGCACTTAATGTGTTGGGGTTCGACAGGCTCCTTGAGGAGATAAAAAATAAAGCTCTGTTTCGCCTTAATAGAAGGAGCCCAGAGCTATATTTAAAGGCCTATAAGTATTACCTGTTTCTACAGACAATAATTATAAAGGCCGTTGTAATGACGCCAGATTCGCTTCGAGTTCGTTTTGAAGTCAAAGAATCTCTTGCTTGTTAATACTTTCACAGCCTCGAAGCGGAATCAAGGAAGAGCCTGCCGTCTTATATTTTCCACTAAGAACACGATTTCAGCTTACTATTTGCTATAATTCACCCCCTATTCTGTAAGTACAGAACTATTGGCGAATAAACACCAAACCAATATCAACAAGGACGTGTGATATGAAACCCGGTTACATTATAAAACACTGGCTCAAAATGGACTTTGTCTTCCCTCACTGGACACTCTATTGGCTGTTTTGGTTCTCACTGGTGATGATTCCGGTGCCCATATCTTTTGCCGATTATTCAGGCCCCATAAGCTATAGAACAGGGCTATTTTTGGGTACTTACTTTACCCTCATCACCTTTTTCTTGGCCATGCTCGCCAGTTATATTGGCTACAAATACACTCAGTCAAAAGGGCGAACCGTTCCTGATTATCAAAACAAACGTTATCGAGTCATGGGGGCTATGCTAGGCACTGAAAATCATAAGTCGCCTCCCTCGCCGAGGCATCCAGAGGTATACTCGAGAGGGCTTACACTCAACAAAGGAGACGGCTTATGCAACTTTACTGCGGAATCGATCTTCATAGCAACAATAGCGTTGTATCGTTAATCAACGATAACGATACTATTGTTCAAGAAAAGCGTTTAGATAATGATCTCAATGATATCTCTAAACTACTAGCACCCTACCAATCAGACATTTTCGGAATAGTTGTTGAATCGACATACAATTGGTATTGGCTTGTTGATGGTCTAATGGATGAAGGCTATCCAGTTCATCTAGCTAATACGCTTGCCATTCAACAATACAGCGGATTGAAATACACGAATGATTTAACGGATGCGCGTTATTTAGCTCACCTACTAAGATTAGGCATACTTCCTACGGGATATATTTACCCTAAAGCTTTACGTGCTATTCGCGATCTACTAAGGAGAAGGCTCTTGCTGGTTAAGCAACGAACCGCTCATCACCTTAGTTTACAAAGCATGATTAACCGGCACACAGGTGAGAGGCTTAATGCGAATAAGATAAAACATCTTACAGAAGCAGAACTGAAAGCTCACTTTTCAACAAGCGCAGCGCAACTAACTGCGTTGACTGAGTGGCATATGATGAAAAAACTCTCTCAGCAAATTACTACGATAGAAAATTTTGTTCTCAGAGAATGCCAGCAAGGGGAATTGTATTCAATTCTACTTAGTATCCCTGGCGTTGGAAAAATACTGGCGATGACCATTTTGCTTGAGACTGGACCAATTGAGCGTTTTCCTCGTGTTGGAAATTATTCATCTTATGCTCGTTGTGTGCCTTCCGATAAGGTCAGCAATGGTAAATCAAAAGGGAAAGGAAATACGAAGAACGGAAATAGATATTTAGCAATGGCTTTTGTTGAAGCAGCACATTATGCATCTATCTGGAATACTGATATAAAACGAGCCTATCAACGCAGGCTGAAGAAATCACCAACAATGGTTGCCAAGAAAGCGATAGCCAATAAATTAACGAGAGCGTGTTATCACATGCTCAAGGAGAAAACGATGTTTGATATTAAACTCGCATTTGGTTAAACAGCTTTTCAGGCGATGAGATCAAAAGGGGTATGGTTAACCTAGGGCTCTGAATATCCTTCGCCTGAACCTAATTTGGTTTAATGGAGTGCCCTCTGCATAAGCTCTCCGGAGACTGACTTCGAGTCTTTAACTCTGTACCAATTAGCTATGCAGGGGTACTGATTATTTAATGGGGTATGAATATACCAGGGGTAAGCGGCTTTGCGCGTTATGGGGCTCAGCCGTTTAGCCTTGATCCTGATGGGTGACTGAAGCACTTCATTTTGAAGTAGCACAACACAACTAAAATCAGGTGTACTTCATGACAGCCAAAACAGTTTATATTTAGGCATGGGTGCCACGACGCGCTTCGTTCAAACTCGTGCTATTGACAAACTAGCGACTTATGGGCGGCCCCTTTATTGTTTACTTTACCGGCTATTTAGCCACCATTCCTTTCGGCCATGCCCCCAACTATGTTTTTACCTTAAAACCCAGCCCTCAACTTGAGATGGAGCTTAACCATCTGTTGGGAGATGATACGATTGAATATACCCCGTTTGATTATTCGCTTGATGAGCAGGAAATTACATATGTAACGGATGGGGTGAGCTCTGATCTAATTGAGATTATAGATAGAAATATCTATAAGCCTGATAAGATAGCAACCCTTTCTAAAGAAGATATCAATTACCTTTTTTCTATAACTCCAATTGCTCCATTCCATCTTGGTATTAGGCATGGGGAATGCTACATGATCGGGCAAGTTGAAGAATTTTCGGCAAGGGAAATAAACCATACCAGTTTTAAAACACCTATAACAATAAGTCGTTCTGAGCACGGAGAAATGCTTATTGATACAAAGGGCGTATATTTCATATCCGGCGGGGTATGCAGTAACGAGTTTGTTTATAACCCTGAACTTTCTGACCCGTTAAAACGCTTTGCAATAACAGCATATGTCCTATACCCCAGTATCTACAGGGGAGTAGTTGATTATGATATTACGCTCAGGCAAAAGCTAAGTTTTTCACTTGAGCGCTTTGATAACGCTATCGCTAATTTTTAGCCTCTCAATGTATCCGCAGCCCTTATTGTAAGCCATGATTTTTGAACTGATAATATGGACGGAGACTTCGATAGCCAAACGTCAGCTCCTCTCCATGGCATAGCTACATGTGACTTTGTATCATTCTTATTGAATTTATTTACGCCTAGCTTAACCCAGCATTCAAGTTCAATTTCTTTACCTATATGAATGTTTTTAGTGTTATCAAAACTAAATTTATCAAAGTCTATTATCTGAATATACTGCAACCCTGATTCAGCATTAAGCTTAAAACTACCTGAACTCTTGTCACCTATATATGGAGGCAATGATGCAATATTGGTTTTTCGAATAGTTTTTTCATCGTTATACACAATAGCAGGCAAATCATTTTTGTCTTCCTCTTCGCTATCTCGAGCCACTCTAATCTCTATTGTTAAAACAGACTCTCCCTCAATAAAATAAGGCAAATCCACCGTTACTTTGGCTCTATTTCCTTTCATTTCATACAGATCAATTCCTGCTCGGCCTCGATTTCGACCCACCAGTTTCTTTTCCACCGGCATTAGCTCAAATTCTGCGTTGAGCGGATACAGCCCATTCAGCAGCAGTTCAAGGCTTGCAGCCGGATATCGCTTCATGGGTTCGGTAAATTTATCTTCATCCCCCCAGTCATCTTCAAACCTAACACGGGTATTGGAGGCATTATTTGCAGCCATCATGCTCGGAAGGTTGTCGACCAACGCATCAACAATACGCCAACTGCTTTCCCCTAGCTGCTTGCCAATTCTACCCAGCAAGCGCTTGTACCCGTTGTCGTTTACAGATATGTCGCCTGTTAAGTCATCAAATATCACGCTATCCAAGGGAAGGTTTGCATACAGCCTTTTATACCCTAGCAGCTGATAGTTTTGATCCAGTATCAGGCTGATACCGTAAGGGGGAAGCGACAATGATAAGATTTTTCGATACCGGCCCTCGGCATCTTTTAGTTCTGTTGGCTTACCTATCGCGCTCCCGCCCAGCCAAACGCTATGGCGTTCAACCCCCATACGTTGTTTTAGCCCTTCACTGACTTCTGAGTGGGGCTGATATTGCGCCCAAGGGATACTGCGAAAACGAGGGTGTTGGGCGTTTTTCTCTTCACTAAACGGCCCTTTTTCAAGCCATGTGTCTAGCATGTTGTCTTCTTTAAAGACGTAGTTCTGTAAAATAACCGATGCACCTGCCATGGCTATGCCCAAAGGGCCTAAAAATGCGACGCTCTGCCAGATAGCAACGGCTAACATGGTTGTGCAAGAGACAACCATCGCCATATGGGCCTTAGCGACATCATCTCCTTTGGAGTTCGCAACGGCCAAGTCATAGCCACTCACCAATATACCTGATATCGCAGCAGTGACTGGCAACACCTTTAGCACCCCGACATTGAAAAAGCGGCTATCATTCACTCTTCTGGCCAAAACAGACGTTGTGTTAGCTTGATTATTAAGTTGCCTGGATTCATACAGACTCTTCCATAGTTCGCCGATACTGGCACTGGTACCGGTCAACGCGCCTAGCGCATCAACTATATTGCGCCCTTGCTCCAGTTTTTTATCACTGCTTTTCCAGTGACTTAGCAACTGAAAGGTGTTGAGCATATCCAGCCCCACCATCATGCTGGCGACCGTGACCGTCCCTTGTTGGCGTGATTTAACCGTCTGTGCTTCACTGCCGCGATAAATGTGCTCGCCTCCAGCGCCGACCGTAATATAACTACCTTGTTGGACTGCATTCATTGACGTACTTTGCGCGGGTGTAAATACGATGGTATTTGGCTTATGGCCGTGTTCAATGCGCATTTCATCGAAGTTGGCTTCGGTGGTATATATTCTGGTTATGGGTTGATCTAATTTTCCAGCAAGCTTCTCTCTCTGTTGAGCCAGGAACGCTTTGAGCTGGCGCCCTTCTGGCGTATTGGTTTCTATTACCTCAATGCCTTGTTGCTGACGCTGGCGTTTATAGTCTTGGTTAGACTGATACTGTTGCTGATAGCGCTTTATCTCGAGTGCAGCCTCATTCTCTACACGCTTTACATCGCGGAAGTATTTATTGTCTGTTGCCTTTAGGTCGTGCAGAGGGTGGCTGGAATCAACCTCTTTTAGTAGTTCACGGCTATCTTGCTGGGCACTTTTCTTCTGTTTTCTAGATTTTTCCAACGAAACTTTTAGTTCTTTAAAATCTGCAATTTGAAGTTTGGCGTGTGATCTGCGTTCAACGGCTGCTGTTCGGGCTTTGGCGTGGTGTTTAATCTCTCGTTCCAGCTTCACTATCACTGTATGACGATCTATATCAGGCGGCACCTGGCAATTTTTTATTTGGCTTCTGCAATATTTTTCCTGTTGACCCATCAGCTGTCTAATCATTTTGTTGCGGTCTGTGATAATTTTTCTATCTCGATTCACGTGTGCATTGAGCTGAGTAATGCGTTCATCGATAGCATCGGGGCCTATAAGCCGTTTGTATCCGTTTCTGTATTGCTGGTTTTTATTCGTTAAGTGTTGGGTTTTCTCATCTGCGTCTTGCTGAATATTCCTGGCATACCGCTCTGGTGATATTGGGGTATCGGTTTCTGAGACTTCGGTTTTGAATTTTTCCATATCGCTAAGAATATGAGCGATTATCTTTTGTTTTTTGACATGCCCATCAGGTTGATTATTTTGAGTCTCAATAAATTCATCAAATGTCACGTAGTTAAGATGGGCATCGGTCACCCAATTAAGTAGCTTTCTGATAGCGTCAATGGTCCCGTTAGAATTTGCGTTACCTAAATTCTCTACACTCAGAGTGTTTGAGCCTACGAACAATTGCCCCGCCACCGCAAACACCCACTGAACAGTGGCTAAGCTCACGTTCAGAATGGCTGGCTCAAGCAGGTTGTCTTCTTTGCGCACACCTTTAGCGGTCAACCTGTGTAACTGACGAAGCTGCTCACTTAATAGTTTTGGGTCATCTTCTTTTGCGTCATCGTATTCTTCATCAAGCTGTTGCAATATCCGTTGATAGGTAAATACGATATCTTGAGGCTGGTTTAGTGTAAGGGCCGACAATGGGTGCCGCCCTTCTATAATTGCATTAACCACCTGAAAGCCGGGGTCTTTAGTTTTACCTTCGGACACCTCTTTGCGTATAGCCGGTGTACCATCAATATACTGGCAGGTAGACGCAGGATGATCTGCAAGTTTCAGCAACAGGTTTGATAAGGTTTCCCAGCGAGTATGCCTGTAGGGGAGTCGTTTATTCTCATCTTCCTGTTCGTTGCTGGGCATTTCACTGTAGGCCCAGCTATCTTCCAGTTGGGCTACGAGGTTTTCCAGCCAGTCTTGCCCGTGCGTGCTGTAGCGGCCCTGTAAGAAATCTGCCAGATCATTACCTGTCTGTGTTATTAGCTCGCGGATGGTTCGCCGAAGATCAACCCCGAGCGCCCGTTGAATATCATTCAACTTCAATTTATTTCGGTTTTTCAATTGGAGATTATCTCGCTGCCAAAGCGTTTCGGCATCTCCCATTTCTTCTGAAAAATAGAGCTGGTGAGCCAGCAGTGCTGACTCATAGTAGGACGAGTAAGGGAACTCTTTGTATAATTCGTCACTCTCTTCATAGGGCGTCGCAATGAGTTTCTGCGCATCATCCAATAATGCCCACGCACAATGATATCGGTAGCTGAGCACGCGCGAGAATCCCTCTGCGTCTAACACATTGATAACACACGCTTGAGAAACCGAAGGCGAAATCGCTGGGGTGAGTGGCTCAACTGCCGAGAACGCGTGAACATTGAGTATATTGGGAACAAAACCTGCCTTTAATTGGGCCTGACTAATACCCTCATCGCTCTGGTGGGGCGACGTATTATTGGCAGATACTGACTGAAAACGTGCTTTTCGCCTGGACGCTGCTTTTGTCGCTGTCCATTGATAAAGGCGCGTGTCATCGTCTACTCGGCACAGCTGGTGTTTGGGTAACAAATAGGGCCAGTCGACCTCTTGTGGATGAGGCGTATTGCGCAGGCCTCCAAACTGGTTAATTAGCACCCAAGGCCATTGTATGTTGCTTACGGCTATTTCACACTCGGCATTTTCGGGTAACAAAAAGTAGTGGCAGGCTTCACCACCTGCATCACGTTGATCTTTGGTTTGTTCATATTCAAGGTCAACTTCATAAAGTGAAGTTTGAGTGTTTTCTGTTTCGCTGTCAGCGCGTACCTGAAACTCCTTCCATAGCACCCCTTCTCGAAATACATATAACCAGCCTGGCAGTAATGGGGCATTAACCAGGGTTCGGTCAGATATCGAGCGGGTATATTGCTGTATCGCTGACTGCTGACTGGGTAGTGCTTTGAGTTCCAGTGCCGGATCGGCACATTGGGCAGATTTAAGCGCGTAACCAATAGGGTAGATGGCGTGATAACGCACCGGCTGTTCCAGCACCAGTGTATTCATCACATTAAGATTTACATGAGCCGCTATTTTTTTAACGTGCGGGACGGGTATCGATTCTGACATTTTAACCTTCCTGGTCGTTGTCGGGCAGGCAATCCGTGCCTGTTTACTAGGGTGTTAATCGCTATTTTTCAGCGCATTATACGGGATATTACTCAAGCCTCAAAGAAATAGGGGTATATTGCTATACCCTTTATACGTGGAGTTTTTGTGCCAAACCAGAACCCTGCTACATTGGGTTGTTAATGTCTCTAATAACGTCATCACCGATGTTGTTTGTCATCATATAGTTATTGATCACATCAAGAATTTTCTCATAAGAGTAGGGTTTTACCACGTAGCCGTTGGCACCTGAGCTAATCGCCGTTTGTATACTTTCAATTGAGTCATCCGCTGTCACCAGCACAACAAATGCGTTCTTGTTAAGCCGTTTCATTGCCTGCAGTACAGACAACCCATCCATGTCGGGAAGGCCAATATCCAACATGACAATGTCATAGCCTGACTCTACAACGGCCTCCAGAGCGGTCTTTCCATCTTCGGCATCGCCTATGGTGTCTATCCCTACCTTTTGCAGTGTATTCCGAAGGAGATCCCGCATTTCAGGTTCGTCTTCTACCATGAGCACACTAATTTTGCGCATGACGTTTACCTCTTAGATTTATAATTGTTTGACTAAAAACTTATGTTAATTCAGATTCGCAGGTCTTCTTCTTTTTGGGCTTCCTGCTCGACTTTCGACTGTATATTTAAAGGTACAGGCGCTTCACCCTCTTTCAGCTCTTCCCCATCACCGTCGTCAGTATCATCGTCACCATTATGTTTGGTCATTATGTTGCCAATACTAACGGATGTCGAATACAGAGCAATCGAGACAACTAACAAGATAGGCTGAGCAAAAATAACAAACTTGGGCACATCACTTTCGTTGACAATCTTAATAATAAGAATGAGCGAAGGTCCCAACACAAAAAACAGGGTCACTGCGATAAAGAACACAATACGTTCTTTGTAACGGCCTAAATCCCGGTTACCAATAAGTCCAAGCACAAACTTGCCGACCCCCATCCCTGCCAGTATTGCCGCTGCAACCGACAGGTCTGGCTGTTTAAGTATTTCAATGCCCTCTTCATTCCAGATTCGCTGCATAGCAATAACCAGAAAAGGGAACAATATAAACAAAATGTCTGCATAGGTTCCATACATTGTATTTACAAAGTACTTTTCGGTGTTTGTATCCTGTAGGTCATACCTTTTCATTGATGGCTACTCTGTTTGTTACTTACGACGTTTGTTACGCACAACCCTATTCTTTAGCATAGACTATGAATTTGAGTTGTTAATAAAATCATTGCCTTAACCCAACCCTGCTTGTTTGAACTCAATGACGGCCTGCTCTGTTGTTTCAACCAGGGTATTAAATAACCCCTGAATATTATCTTTCTGATCTTGTTTCAGCGCAGCTTCAAGTTGCCTGGCCTTTTCCGTTACAGCCGGAAAGCCCAGCGCACCCGCAGTGCCCTTTACTTGATGAGCCTGATCACACAAGGCCTTCCAGTTGCTATCCTTAAACGCATGCTTCATTGCTTCAATTCGCTCCGGCACTCCTTTCACAAACTGCTGCACAATAGGCAACAAATCCGGGTCAAGCCATGGGTTCTCTCTCTGTTCACCCGCATTTCCGGCACCACCTTTGGGGAGGTAATCACTGAGCACCTGATAGAGTTGAGTTAATTTGACGGGCTTTTCCACAACACCGTTACAACCCGCATCCGACATCTTCGACAACTCTTCAGATTCGTCACTGGCAGTAAAAGCCAGAATAGGGCGGTTAAACCCTGTTTGGCGCAGTAGCAAAACAGCCTCTGGCCCGTTCATTTCAGGCATGTGCTGATCCATCAACACCAAGTCTACCGTCTCCCGCATTGCCGTGCTGACTGCCTCCCGACCATTTTCTGCGGTGATCGTAGCAATACCCAGCTTTGATAAATAACGCGTCATCAACAGGCGGTTATCCGCGTTATCTTCTGCTAACAAAACCCGACCAGATAAAGCGGGCATCTCTGTAGCTTCGTCTTTTTGCGGGATATGCAGTGGTTCTGCTTCGCCATCATGCTCAAGATAGCGGCTCAACATTTGATAAAAAGGGCTTTTTTCAACCGGTTTAGCCATTACTTCATTGCAGCCCGCTTCTTTATATTCTGCAATATCCTGAGCCATCACATTCGCGGTTAACGCAACAATCGGCGTATTCACTCCGGCTTCCCTTAGCGCCAAAGTGGCATCGCGACCATCCATTACCGGCATTTGAATATCCATCAGGATCAGGTCAAAGTTCTGACCATTTCGAGTACCCGCTTCAAGCGCTTCGGCTCCATTCGTCACCAGCGTTAGCGAAGCGCCTGTTCTGCTGACCAATTGCTTAATTAGGCGCCGGTTGACTTCATTATCTTCTGCATACATGATCCGCCCCTGTAGCCTCGGAGCGGTAATTACCTGAAGTTTGGAGCGCTGGCTATGCAGCTCACTGCGGTCACGAACAAAGCGGGTATCATCCAGCGGCCCGGTTGAAATGGTAACCTCGAACTCACTACCCTCTCCATATACACTGGTAGCCGTAATCGAGCCCCCCAGCATTTCGGCCAACCGCCGGGAAATACTCAGGCCAAGGCCCGTGCCCCCATATTGCCGGGCGATCGAGGGTGCCGCTTGAGCAAACGGATCAAACAGTTTGTCCAGTTGCTCAGGTTTTACACCGACACCGGTATCCGAGACCTTTATTGTTAGCTTTCGTGATAAGGGATCGCAGCTAACCATTAATGAAATACTGCCCGCTTCAGTAAATTTAAGCGCATTAGAGCAAAGGTTGATCAATATCTGTTTTAGACGCGTAGGGTCTGTCTGGATTTCAGACGGTAGAGGAAAGCGATATTGGAGGTTAAAGTCGATATTCTTCTCGGCAGCTTTGGCATCAAAGTAGGTTTTAATCTCGTTGAGCAGTGTCAGTAGATTAACCGTCATGATCTCGGTATCGAGCTTATCGGCATCAATTTTTGAGTGGTCGAGAATGTCATTAATCAGCTGCAACAGGTGTTTGCCACTACGCACAACCACTTCAGATGACTCATGTTTCTCTTCATCCGATAAACTGTCGTCCAGCAGCGACTCTCCGTATCCAATTATCGCAGTTAATGGTGTTCTTATTTCATGGCTCATATTCGCCAGAAACTGGCTTTTAGCAGCGGCTGATGCTTCAGCTACTTCTGTCTCCAGCCGTGCCTGTTCGCTCTCCCTTTCGACCCGTTCACGCTCAATTCGCTCAGTAATGTCAACAAACGTGCCTTCCAGGTGCAAAGGGTTATTTTTCTTATCATAGATAATTCTCACCGTTGAGGTTGCCCAGCAAATATCGCCGTTTCGGCCAATGTAGCGGGCATCCATCTCATAGACTTCATTCCCATCTTCGATAACCTCAATCACTTTGGCCAGATCATCTTCAAACGGGTAGCAAATACTAATGGCATCCCGGACGTCTTTAATCATTTTTTTAGGCGAGCTATACCCAAGCATTTTGGCCATGGCAGGGTTAGCGTCGATAAAACGCCGGTTTAGCGATATCTGAAAGATGCCTTCCACTGCATTATCAAACAATGACCTGTACCGTTTCATATTGTCCAGCGCTTGCTGGTTCGCCTGCACGGCTTGTCGCTGGGCCACCTTAAGGCGATCCCCCAGTGCAAATGAAATTAATACTAATTGGCAAACAATACCAATATGAGGAGAATTACCCGTAATGAAGTTAAATGGAATAAACCCGGTCACCGTCAATGCATAGATGGCCACTCCGCCAAAATTCAGTATCCAGGCGACAAAATAAAATCGCGCCGCAGCATTCCCGCGCATCATCACGGTATAGGCCATCCACGCCATCAAAACAGCATATAATAAAGTGCCAAAAACAGCCCATTGGATACCGGTAGTAAGGTCTGCATAAGCCGTAACAACCATTGAGACCAGGACAATGTAAATAAACACTTTCACTACGAAGTCTAGCCCCGGCTCTTTCTCTTTAGTGTCAAGGAAAGAGCGGGCCATTAGTAAGGCAAAAAACCATGAGCCCCAAATGTAATAAGACAGGTTCTGTTTATGCAATATCGAGGGTATCTCCCCCCACGCTGATAAGCCGTGTACACGCTCTGTCATCAGAAAAACCAGATACGCCATCATGTACAAAATATAAAAAAGGAAGCTTTTCTCTCTGACCGAAATAAACATAAACATGTTGTAAGCCGTCATGATTAAGATGGCACCGATAAAAGCACCATAGAAAAGTTCTTCAATTGCAATATGAGTGGCAAAGCCTTCTGGTGTGTAGATAGCCAAAGGCAGATGGATAGAAAAGTTATTATGTATTTTCAGGTAGAGCGTCGCTTTTTCGCCTTTTTCGAGCGAAAAGCGGTAGACCTGTGTGACATGGTCTACATCACGCTCATTCAATGGCGTGTCATAACTCATTGATTTACTGATAATACGGTCTGGCGAGTTGTCGTCATCTACAACCAGATGTAGTTCAGAGTAATCCAGCAGCGGTAAGTCGAGCTGAAACCACCACTCAGCGGAGTCCTTTTTCCCCGCATACCGTATCGGCAGTTTTATCCAGAAAGCAGACTCGCTGTAACCTAAATTTAAAGGGCCTTCTTCTGCGCGACTAAACGCTTGATCCTTCTCTGGCAGCCTTACATCGTTAAGCGTTAATGTGTTGTCCGGGTCTTCCAACACGCGTACGAGAGCATTGACCGCATAAGAGCCTTGCAGGTCATTAAGCTCCAGCACTTTTTGCCGTGAATACAGCTCGTCTGCGGAAGATAACGATGGCGTTAACCCGCACAAAATAGTGATCAACCACAGGCAAAGCCGTGTTGATGGCGAGCTCAATGTTTGAAAACGGTGCACTCGGTCTATTGTCCCTTTGGTTGGTTTCTTAACCTGCTCAATCAAATAACCCATCGTCGCCAACAACATGCACTGCTAGTAGGCCGATTATAGACAACAATGCCTGCAACACGAGGAGTCAACTGTAACTCTAGACCCATCCCCGCCACTTTGCTTCGACAATCTGCTACTTTTATGCTGTTTTTTGTTATTTTACCCGCCCAATTGTCCACTAAACCGGCATTGCGTCACTGATAGCGAATACGACAATTGAAATAACCGCGTCTAATAGCGAAAATGAGCGCATTAATTATGGGTACCACCTGATGCTGTCGCCACCCAATTTATACTTAAAGGATGATCATGAGAAATATTATACTGGCCTCAATTTCTGCGCTGTCGTTAACATTATCTGGATGCGATAAAAATGAGGCTCTCGGCTCCAACGGCGAACCGATATGCCTTAATGCGGCCTCACCTTTTGAATATCCGGTTCCAACATTTGTTGTTACAGAGAATTTAAGTAGAAGCTCAAGCTGGGACTATTTACAGGGCATTCAACCCACCGACAACGTCGCAGGCGTTCCGGACATGGTGACTCTGATGGAGGGGAAGATAAAGCAGTTTGCTGTATATGATGGCCCTGTGACGGGAATAACCTCGATCAATAACCCCATTGATACAATGGATCAAGTCGCCTCAGCTGAGGATACTGCAGGAAATATTCAAAGCGGCAGGGTTCAAATTCAAGGCGCGATTAACGACAATGTCAGTTGCTCGTACAATAATAGGTCAGCTATTTTACGTGACGAAGGTAACCCGGACGATACCAGTAATTTCCTACCGTATATCCTCGATTTGAGCTTTATATCATCAAGCAGACAGCTAACCAGAACTATCGCATACTTCAAGGAAGTCACTACGATTGTTGACGGCAAGGAAGAAAAAAACAACGAAATACTTGCAACCAGCGTAACCGCCCTGAACCCTGACACCTATTCAACCTCAGGCAATAACGCACCTCTGGCATCCGAAGTAACCTGGGGTGACAGTAATGAATCCTTAAAAATCACCAAAGACTATCAATTAAGAATCGACCGGGCAGCATACGTTTCCGCCACCGACTTTACTGTAGATGGCAACACTGAAATCAACCGCTTTAAAATATCCATTAACTATGAAACCGGTGCAGCTGAAATATTTATTTCTGACTTCGTTAATGCTGTCACCTGTAACCCCTCAAATGGCGACCCATCATTAATATTAAAAGACCCAACCACGCAAGACCTTATCGATAACCACTGTGAAAACATTGAAGATAGAACAACCTATCGGGATCCTGGTTACGATGTAACCGGTGTGGATCCTGATGTAGAAGGCTCAGGCACTCTTCCAACCCCTATGACAACTTACACCGGCGCATTTGTAGACGGCCGTTAGACGCAACCGCATGCAAGTAAGCACGACAGGAATCAAGGGTTGTTACTGAACTCCCTTGATTCTGGTCTACTTCATCAAGGCTACGAAAGTTGCTTGAACCTGCTATGCTTTAGAGAAATGAGTCTTTACTCGCTGTTCAATCTCTAACAGTACCCACAGCCTGCTGGATACAAATAGGCGCGGCTGGAATCAAGATTTGCCACTGAGGGCCAACATCCCCTGATTCCGCTTCGAGGCTGTGAAAGTATTAACAAGCAAGAGATTCTTTGACTTCAAAACGAACTCGAAGCGAATCTGGCGTCATTACAACGGCCTTTATAATTATTGTCTGTAGAAACAGGTAATACTTATAGGCCTTTAAATATAGCTCTGGGCTCCTTCTATTAAGGCGAAACAGAGCTTTATTTTTTATCTCCTCAAGGAGCCTGTCGAACCCCAACACATTAAGTGCACGTGTGAGATTATAACATAACGCCATTAAACTAAACTCAGCCGCTACCTTCTCTTGGCCTCTTAGCAGGAAGTGGCTCCAACCTGCTCTAGATTTCATCGTGCCAAATGGGTGCTCAACGAGTGTACTTCGCTCGCGCATTTTTCCTTTGCTTACCTTCATTCGTTCTTGATGAGCTGTGAGCAGGTCTGCATTCTCACTTCGCCACACGACTCGGCAAGGTATTTTCTCCCCAAGACAGCTTGCTTTTTGGGGGCAGCTTTTACAGACTGTTTCTGATGCACTGAAGCGATGAAATACTTGTCCGTTCTGTGTGCGGGGCGACCCTCGTTGGTTTAATGACTCTCCTGCAGGGCACACATAATGATTTTTCCTCGCATCATATATGAACTGGTCTTTTGTGTACCTTCCCTTTTTCCCTTTACCCCCCGTTTTAGGCTTGGGAACATAAGGTGTTATCTTATCTTTTACACACTTAGCAATATGCGCCCCGCTGTAATAGCCCGCATCAGCAAGCACTTCTAACTCATCTGAATTCAGTATTTTCTTTGCTTTTAGCGACATTGGGTGCAATTGTTTAAGGTCGTTTGGCTCCGTTGTGACTTCTTCGCAAACGATCAAGTGATGCTTGTTATCTACTGCTATCTGTACGCTGTAGCCGGATACCTTTTGAGTTCCTTTGTTCAGTAAACGGGCATCTTTGTCTGTACTGCTCTCTTGTGTTTTTTTAGATTTTTCTAACCTTTTTAATTCGCTCTCTTTATCTTGTTTTTCTTTTTTCCAGTCTTCGAGTTGCTGAAGCACTTTTTCCAGTTCAATATCACTGGGCTTGTTTTCTTCTTCCTTTTCCTGCGCATCTTGCTGATCTAGCTCGTTCTGCCATTGCTCGATATGCGCCTCTAGCTTTTTGAGCTTCTTCTTGAGACCTGTGGTGGTCGTAAAGCTCTTGCGGCTCGCGCTTCCTTTAAAGAAACTGCCGTCAATAGCAATGCACTGGCCTCCAAACAACGAAAGTTTCTTGCAGAATAAAATAAACTCTTTATGAGTCTCCCGAATCGCACGCCGGTTTTGGCTGCGAAAATTAGCGATCGTCTTATAGCTTGGCTTAAGCCCTTGAACTAACCACATCACCTCTATATTACGGTGGCACTCTTGTTCCAACCGACGACTCGACTTAATGCGGTTTAGATATCCGTAGAGGTAAAGCTTGAGTAACGCACCGGGAGGGTAGGCAGGCTGCCCGCTATTAACCTTGTTTTCTAAGGTATGTTGATAGCCGAGCTTTCCTAAGTCTAAACATTCAACATAGGCATCAAGGGCTCTGATGGGATGCCTCTCATGCACGTAGTCATCCATATGGCTCGGAAACAAATCCCCTTGATCGCGGGAGTGTGTTTTCTTGTATTGTCTTCCCATTTTCTTATATCTTCGAAGTCGTTAGGCGACGATATTATACAGCGGGGAGCCTATGGATACTTTCACAGCCTCTTCGCTTCATCAAGGCTACCGGTAATTTTTAATCTTTTATGCTTAAAGATCAGGAAAAAAGCCAATGAAACAAGTAACCATTGCCAGTACTATTCAGGAGTTTATGTCGTTCATCGAATTATTGGATGATGCGTACTGGGAGGCTGCAACACTAGAATCAAAAGACTTGTTGTACGATATTATCAGTATTTTCTCGCTGGAGATGTCTGAACTCAACAAACTCAGTATTCAGGATCACCATTACCCTTACGAAATCATTACCGAAGGCATTCGACGAGTAGTACCCAAAATTGAGCGGCTGGACGAAAAGAAAGAAGACGTTATACAGCGAACCCAAACACTCATAGACATCAAAGAGGTCATGTCTAACGTGATCAGTATTCTTGAAGATCAAACAAAGGGCTCTTAGTAGAGAAATAGATTTGTGCGGCTAACAGGCAACGCCTATTAGCCACATTACGTTCGTAGTAGCTCAGCTAAGCAAATACGCCCGCTTTCTCATCCTGAGTGATACGACCACAGTTCTTGGCAACCGCATTAACAAACATTACCAAACTCGGAATATGGTGGCCAACAAACGAGATGCCCGTTGTGAGTAGTGAGCAGGAGATATCTCTTGCCTCATCAACCCAGCACATTTTATTGATCAGCCCAATATGTCCATAGGCAGAGCCACTCATCGGCCCCCAAATGCCCACCGGATTACCACCCAGCATCATGCCAGCACTATAGCGCATGGGCATCATCATGGTTCTATCTATCTGTAACGAGCCATACTCCTGAATAGAGCGCTTAATCGTTAACGGGTCACAAATACGTTTTCCTTCCCACTCGCCGCCATTTCTCATCATCTGGAAAAAACGGGAAATTTCTTCAGCCGTTGACGCCAGGTTACCGGCCGGGATAACGGCCTCTTGAAAACGAGGGTCGTTTATCACCTGCCCGATAGTATCAACATCCCCCCCCAACGCGCGCTTAACAACCCAGGAAACCGGGAACCCCAGTTTTGGCCCTGTCATGTAGTTTTCAGCCAGAACAGGCAGGGTCTTTTCTTCAACACCATAGGTGAAATACTTCATCCCCATCGGTTGACGGATTTTTTCATCCAAAAATTCTTGTATTGATTTGCCTGTAACGGTTTGAATCACTCGCTCCAACACATAACCACCGGTAATCGCATGGTACGCCAGGTGGTCACCATCAACCGATATGGGTTTTGCTTGGCAGAGCAGTCGCCAGATCTCGTCGTTATTCCACAACACATCAATCGGCGTATTGGGTGGAATACCGGGAATGCCGCCACGGTGAGAAAGTATCTGGTGAATGGTAATATTCTTTTTGCCGTTCTGAGCAAACTCAGGGTTATAGTAGCTCACGGGGTCAAGCAGATTTATGCTGCCGTCTTCTGCCAGCATATGAACCAGCAATGCGGTGACTGCTTTTGAGGCAGAAAAAAGACAGATCGGCGTATCCGGTGTTGCGACGGTTTTAGGCGTGTACTCGGTATCCAGCGGGCCATTGCCGCGAACATGCCCAACTGACCGGTTAAAAACAACCTTTCCTTTACGCCTTAGACACAACTCAATGGCTGGCTGTGTACCTGTTTTATAAAGATTCAGGACAGACTGCCATATTTCTTCAGCACCTTTTTCACTGATATCTACCGACTCTGGGGGCACTTCACTGTTATGATCAATAGATATGACAGAATCCAGATCGCTTGGAACATCTATGGTGTTGAGTACTTTTTTTAGCACTTTTTTCATCGGATCTTTTCTCACAAGTTCTAAACACACGTTGAGCTTACCTCCCTGGCGGCATAGGCACCGTTAAGCAACAGTCCAACAGTCCAACAGTCATCGGAATACAACCGCCGCAGGGCGAAATTGCAAACCCGGCAACCTAATTAAGCATGTACATGAGTTTCAGAATATCAGGGTTTGAATGTTTAATCATTAGGTTGCAACCTAATATTCGATACCGGTAATGACCTTGGTCACTATTTTCCACTCTCTTTTTTGGGATTCTAACTATACTTTTATCAGGCCCACCACCCAAACTTTCAGAGAAGCCCAGTACTAACGTTCATGAAAAAGCGCATTTCTATAAAGAACCTCCAGGTCGGCATGTATATCACTGATATGAATAATGACTGGATTCCCCACAATAACTTCAAAAGAAAGGGGTTTATTCGTAGCGAGGAGGTCATCGACAAAATCAGTAAGCTGGGTATTACTGAGCTTTATATCGATACCGAAAAAGGAACAGACCATCAGGATGCGATCCCGATAGATGAAATAGAAAAGGACAACCAGCGCAAGCTCGATAAAGCCGGGGAACTTAAGCCTCATAACAAGCCTACCATTGCGCTGGCCGACGAGATGGTGACGGCATCTAAAATCCACAACGAAGCCATTGGCCTGGTCAACAACGTAATGGATAACGTAAAACTGGGCCAGGCAATAGATATCAGCTCAATCGATGAGCTGGCTGACAACATGCTCGGCTCGATTTTTCGCAACCATCATGCGTTGACATGCCTGGGCTGCATTAGAAATAAAGACTCTTACCTGATGGAGCACTCGGTTAACCTCAGCGTATTGATGTCTGTCTACTGCCGTTCAATGAGCATGGATAAAGAGACCATGCACCAAACCATGGTTGGGGCGCTGCTGCATGATATTGGCAAGGTGATGGTTCCTGACGAGATCCTCCATAAACCGGGCCGCTTGACCGACAGCGAGTTCACCGAAATGAAACATCACGTTGTTTATGGCCGCGATATGTTAAAGGGAATGGAGGGGGTATCAGAGCTGTCCCTGACAACGATGGCTCAGCACCATGAACGTATTGATGGGTCAGGCTATCCTGATGGCTTAAAAGGCAATGAAATCTCCCAGCATGGAAAAATGGTCGCCATTGTTGATGTTTACGATGCCATTACCGCAGACCGTTGCTACCACAAAGGGATGACCCCCAACATGGGGATAAAAAAACTGCTGGAGTGGAGCGATAGTCATTTGGATAGAGCGCTGGTTAACCACTTTATTCGCTGTATTGGTATTTATCCGGTGGGCTCTCTGGTTTTGCTGGAGAGCGGGCGCCTCGGGGCAGTCATTGAGTCCAATGAATTCGACCAGCGCTTACCCACTTTGCGAGTGATGTATCACACCAAATTCAGGTCTTATATAAAAACTGAAGTCTTGAACCTTGCTCAACCAAAGGTACAAGACCGGATCGTAAAAGCAGTTGACCCGGCTGATTATCAAATCCCGGTTAAGGACTTTTTATAATGACTCACTAGTTTCCATCCAGAAACAACGGTCACTCCCGCTAAGGCGCAGGAGTGACAAAAAGTATAATTAAGCAGTTTCAGTTACTAGGGGGTTACGATATTAAATGCCCCATCAGGACGATCCAGCAAGCCAAAGAACTCAATCAAGTCCAACCGGCTTCCTTCCAGCGATAGGTCATCATCAAACAATAACGATTTTAACCCCGCTTTACCGATAATAATATCGACTAATAAAGGCTGGGTGAGCTTAAGTGTCGCATCAGCCGGTGTGTCCGCGGCCACTTTCTTGTGCCTGAGCACAGCATTGTTAATCCATAACAAGTGGCTTTCATTTAAATCGGTAAACGCTATCTTGACTGAAAGTTGCTTTCCTTCAGCCTTAGGCCCGTTCAGGCTAACCGCCATCGAGTCAAAGAAGTTGACTACCGGTGTTTTTGTCAACACCCCTTCCATTACCGCGACGTCTATACCTTTTTCAGGCGCGCCATGCCGCAATTCGTTAGCCGCCGAAAGATACACATCTCGCCAGGGGGCTGACTCAGCCTGATATCCCAGCTGATCATAAACGTTAGCCAATAACTGTTTTGCCGCCACATTATCAGGGTCAGCAAACACTGCATGGTTAAGTAACTCCGCTATCCATCGATAGGTTTTGGTTCCCTCTTCAACAGACGCGCCCCCCGCTTCATCAAACGCCGCCTGTGCTTTTGTTACTACCGTATCGACCCCACCCATCATGTCCATATAACGGGTTGCCGCTTGGGCTTCTGGCAGCGGGTCTAGCTGGGCTGGGTTTCCGGTATACCAGCCCAAGTAAGCCTGATACACCGCTTTTGCATTATGTTTAACGGTTCCGTAATAGCCCTGATTATGGAATGCGGTATTCAGGCTCGCAGGCAGGCGAATCGCTTCAGCCACTTCGTTTGGCGTATATCCCTGGTTGAACAATCGCACACTTTGGTCATGTATATATTTATATGTGTCGCTTTGCTGGGTCAAAAAGTCGCGTATATTGTCTTTGCCCCACATAGGCCAGTGATGGCTTGCAAAATACACTTCGCTTTCTGCAAACATTTCTCTGGACTGAATAATATAGTCACTCCAAAGGTTAGCATAACGAACTTTAGCGCCCCTTAAGGTATACAGATTGTGCATATTGCGAGAGAGTAACTCAGCACCACAAAACGCTTTATGTTCGGGCAGATAGAACGTCATCTCAGCCGGTGCTTCAGAGCCCGGAACATACTGAAACTCAAATGGAACACCGTCGATATTCAGCTTAGTACCGGTTTCAAACACCGTTTCAGTAGGAGCAAGCAGCGCAAAACGACCAAAGGCAGGCCCCTTGCCCAGCCCTGTTCCAATATGGCCCCGCGTATTTCGGGCTAACTCACGGCCGTACATATACGAAGCACGCCGCCCCATGGCAATACCTGCAACAATGTTTTCACTGGTCGCTTCTTCCATAAAGCCCGCAGGGGCAACAATGCGCAGCTGTTTCTGCTCTGTTTCACTCAAGTTATGCACTATCCCTTCTATGCCACCAAAGTGATCGATATGGCTATGGGTATAAATAATGGCCTTAACAGGCTTAATGCCAAGGTGTTTTTGTGCGAACTTTAGTGCTTTATCGGCTGTTTCTTTGGCTGTGAGGGGGTCAACAATTATCCAGCCTGTATCGCCCTCAATGATCGTCATATTGGCAAGATCATAACCTCGTAGCTGGTATATACCTTCACTCACTTGAAATAAGCCATGAATATTATTGAGCGATGCCTGCCGCCATAAGCTGGGGTTCACACTGTCCGGTGCGCCACCATCAGCCCCCTTATAATCAATAAAATTATAAGCCGACATATCCCATACGATATTGCCTTCCGAGTCTTTCGTCCTTAAATCATTGTCTTGGGCAATCAAACCTCGACTCGCATCTTCAAAATCAGACCGGTTGCTAAAAGGGCGCTGGCTTAACACTGCGTGATTAGCACGAGTCGTCACCGAAGTGGGGGTTGTATGGCCTTGGATATTGCTACCTTCCTCCCTTTTAGTCACACTATCACACCCAGTGAGGCTCATTACCACGAGCAAAACATAATAATATCGGTACATAAGCGGTCTCTAATTATCAGTATTTGAACTTTTCAGCTAAGTTATTCGTTTGAATCTGAGCCAAATACTGCCACACGAAATAACGGCTTTCTGGTCATAAAGCGACATACCGTTGTCCGTACATAACCGTCTGTAAAAAACGATCGACAAATAGCTGACCCATGATTAACAACACCACCGCCATCACGCAAGAACAGCCATCAACTATCGCCTCATGGGCTAAAGTGGTGTGCAACGCAATTGATGCCAGAGAGGTCGACAGTGTCAAATTGCTAGCCCTTGCAGATATTTCCCCTGAGCTACTCAATAACCCTGAAGGGCGTATACCGGTATCAAAGATGAGCCGGCTCTGGACGCTAGCGGTAGAGGCAACAGGAGATGAGGCATTCGGCCTCAGCATTCCCGGCTTTGTACAGCCCACCACCTTTCATGCATTGGGTTTTTCATTAATGGTCAGCGCATCGTTGCGGGATGCCTGGCAACGAACCCAACGCTACTATCAGGTCGTCAGTGACGTGTTGGATATCAAGATTAAGGATGGCTGTAGCGAATCTGCTTTATGCTACGTTCGAATACCAGGAAAGGCGTATGCCAAAGAAGCAATAGACGCGTTCGTTGCCACAATGGTTCGGCTTTCTGACGACATTACCGCAAACAGCGCTATACCCACAAAGATTCTACTTGAGAGAAAAAAACCGGTTCAGAACCGCCAGTTCGAGGCATTGTTTCCTTGCGATGTGTATTTTGAAGCAGGCTGCAATGAAATTTACTACAAAAATGAGGATCTTGATCAACCTCTGCCCACAGCCAATCTGGCTATTGCGCTTAAAAACGACGAAGTCGTACAGAACTATTTATCCAGCCTCTTGAACCAGTCCCTTGTAAAACAGGTCACAGAGAAAATCATTGCTCTAATGGCCATGGGAGAACCCAGTCAGGAGTTGATAGCCAAGGAATTAAATATCAGTAGCCGTCAGCTACAGCGAAAGCTTAAAGACGAATCGTCTTCGTTTAGAGGTCTACTGGAAAATGTCAGAAAGGATTTTGCCAAGAACTATCTCGCCCAGTCTCAGCAGTCAATCATCGAAATTGCTTATCAACTGGGTTTTCAAGACCCCAGCAACTTTACCCGTGCATTTAAACGCTGGTTTGGCGTATCCCCTTCCACATTTAGAAAGCAACATCACTCTCATTTGTGATAGAATCTGCGGTGTTCTTAATATCTACTTCAAGGAAGAAGCGATGCAAGGCACCCGCACAACAATACCCATATCCGAAAAAACATTTCTTTACCTCTCCTCAGCAAGAAAGCACCTGGGCTTGGCTATTGCTTTCGCTCTCACTCTGCCCATTCCATTTGTGTCAATTTGGTTTGGGCTGCTGGGAGACGAGCTTCTAATACTGCCCTTAGTGGCGGGCTTCCTATTTTTCCTTATCCCTTATTTTATATTCTCCATGCTTAAATCAAGTATTAGTCACTACTACGAAGTCGCTTTAATAAATAAGTTTGGAATTGAAGCAACGGCCACTGTGAAGCATAAGTCCATAGAAGATAACTCATACTTTTCTGAACATGATAAGCACAAAGATGAGGCAGATAGAGAAAAAATTGAAGAGATAACCTATTTTATTGAGTACGAATACCACTACGGAAAGCCCTGCAAATCAACCTTTATTATCGGTAACAAAGCGCTTTATAACGCGATTGATATAGGGAGTGAACTGCCAATAAAGCTGCTGCCTTCTTCACCGGATAAATCCGCCCCCAGACGAGAAAGCCTGGCACGCGCCTACGGGTTTAAAGTGAGTGATTGCCAGTAGAAAGCCATAACTCGACATAGAAACAGCATATACACGGATGTAACCATGACTCAATTTAAACAAACACTCCCGATTATTCTCGCACTATCCCCGTTACTCGCTGCCTGCCAGGCCCCGCCTGACGAGAACAGTGCCCTTGAAGCTGACATTCAGCGTGTTGTGCAGCAATCCATCAATAATATGGTCTTTGTTGAAGGCGGGAGCTTTATGATGGGGGATTTTGGCAAACTGGAGCGCAATAGCGATGGAAGTCAGTTCCTGGCACATTGGAGCACCGACAAAGACGACGACTATATGCACAAAGTCACCCTCGATAGCTTCTCTATCAACAAATACGAAGTCACCTGGGAGGAGTTTGATACGTTTAGTAAGGCTACAGGCCGAATAATATATGATGAGGGCTTGTGGTTTCACAAACCTGAAGTACCTGCTTTTATACCCAACTGGTATGACGCTAAAGCCTATTGTGACTGGTTAGCCGAGAAAAGTAATTTGACCTTCGATTTACCCACCGAAGCCCAATGGGAATATGCCGCCCGCAGTCGCGGGCGAAACGTTCCGTTTGCCACCAATGACGGTACGATCGATTATCATGGCTCTAATATCAGCGGCTGGAACGATAACCCAGCACATGCCATGGTGGGGGACTACTACCCCCCCCAATCCGCTTGGCCTCCATCATATGTCGGGTAATGTAGCCGAGTATGTTAAAGATTGGTACGCAGAAGACTATTACCAAAACTCCCCCGAAATAAACCCCCAAGGACCTAAAACCGGGCAAAAGAAGGTGATTCGGGGTGGGAGTTATGACTCTTCTAGCCGATTTAATCTAGCAATTAGGCGCCACTCTATGGAGCCTGATAAGGAGGGCTATATTGGGCTTCGCTGTGTTATCAATAACCCGCAAGAGTTGCCATAGTCAAATACCAATACAATTTATACACGGATGTAACCATGACTCAATTTAAACAAACACTTGCGATTATTCTCGCACTATCCCCGTTACTCGCTGCCTGTCAGGCCCCGCCTGACGAGAGCAATGCCCTTGAAGCTGACATTCAGCGGGTTGTGCAGCAATCCATCAACAATATGGTCTTTGTTGAAGGCGGAAGTTTTATGATGGGGGATTTTGGCAAACTGGAGCGCAATAGCGATGGAAGTCAGTTCCTGGCACATTGGAGCACCGACAAAGACGACGACTATATGCACAAAGTCACCCTCGATAGCTTCTCTATCAACAAATACGAAGTCACCTGGGAGGAGTTTGATACGTTTAGCAAAGATACCAACCGACCTATTTTTATGGACGGGAAGTGGTTCCACCAACCTGAAATCCCGGCCTATTTCCCCAACTGGTATGATGCCAAAGCTTATTGTGACTGGTTAGCCGAGAAAAGTAATTTGGCCTTCGATTTACCCACCGAAGCCCAATGGGAATATGCCGCCCGCAGTCGCGGACGAAACGTTCCGTTTGCCACCAATGACGGTATGATTGATTTTAAAGGCTCTAACATAAAGGGTTTCAACGTTTCTCAAGACGAGCCTGTAAGGGGTGATTACTACCCCCCCAATCCACTTGGTTTGCACCATATGTCGGGCAATGTATCTGAGTATGTAAAAGATTGGTACGCAGAAGACTATTACCAAAACTCCCCCGAAATAAACCCCCAAGGGCCGACAACAGGGCAAAAGAAGGTTGTCAGAGGCGGCAGTAATGCCTCTTCAAGCCGGTTTAATTTAGCAATTAGACGCCACTCTATAGAGCCTGACAAAACGGAATATATTGGACTTCGCTGTATTATCAATAACCCAAAAAAGTTGCCATAGATTATGGTATTAGCCTAAGCACTAAACAAGTACTCGCTCTTGGTAGCAGTTGTTTTTTATCAAACTCAATTGCGCAAACCGCAGGTCATCAACCGGTTTAACACGCCATGGCGCGGAATAGGCAATAACAGGGTTACCAATATTCGGCTGCTTATGCAGCCGATGCTTCCACACATCAAAGCGTATCTGTTCATGGCCATCCAGTATCCCATATAACATATTTTCTACATTTTTAATTTGGGAGGAGCTTAGTACCAAACCAGACTCTGAGGTATGCTTAAGAATTTCATGATATTCACTTACACTTTGGGTAAAACTTAGAAGTTTAACAATGGCTTTCTCTTGCTGGCTTTCCGTTGAAAGTAGGAACCGGCGGCATAGTATTGCCAGAAAACGCCCTTTCACCACAGGGGCTGCGTATCGATACAGTGAACTATCGTCGAGTATTTTCCGCGCAAGCCCTTCCGCCTCAATTCTTGATTGATGAACTTGACTCCACCAGAGAGCTAAGTCCCGGATTGTGGACTGAGTCTCATCAACAATATCACTTCCAAAAAGAACTGCTTTAGCCAATGATCGTTGTAAAAACGTAAAGCCATCATTTTCAATAAATTCCGGCTGTAGAAACCCTGTTTTCATTATCTGATGATAAACAAACTTAACAAGTTGATAGATATTTCCTGCTTCTATTGCCGTATCAAGCTTGCCGTTAGCACCAACCCCAGCAACTACACCCGCCCCAAAGCGAGCAATAAATTTACGGGTATTCTCATCATATTCAATTTTGAGATACCCCTCTGCACCTAATCCAGCGGCGACCTCTATGCCAGCTCCCGCTTCGGCCAACGTGACAAACTGGTTATTCTCTTCGGGGCTTTGCCACTGAAGGGCGACACCGACCTTGCAACCCGCGGTTACGCCTGCAAAAAACTGCGCCTCAGCATTAATACCCTGAACATGCCCTTTGTCATGTAGCAATCGGTCATATTTAAACTTGTCAGACTCCACTTCTCCTGACTCAGTCGTGTCGTCATCTTTACTTCTGGCAGCCCCTTTAATAACCGGCTGCCCGGCGTTCATTTCAAGCGAGATTGCGGCGCCTAAATTGGCACTGGCTCCTGCATTTCCACTTAAGACCACGTTAAGATCAAGCCTGAAATAACCGAGGTCACACGGCGTATTGTTGAGTTCAAACTGGCAGTGATAGCCTTCCGTCGAAGGGATCATTCGCTGGCATTTTGCCTGCCCTTCTGCCAGGGAAAGCTCTGCATGAACTCCCCCGGCGATTTGTAATATGCCTTCAGCAGGATCAAACTCAGCGTGAAACGCAGCACCCGATGCAAACCGGAAAAACTGGGCTTCTGCGGTGACATTGTAGGCGCTGCTTTCATCCCCCATCAGGTACTGAGGCCCGGTGCTATAGGCAAACTGGTTCATAAATTGCTGGAACTCGTTATAGCTATCGAGGCGCTCCAACAAGTTGCCGGTTTGATACTTAACCTTGAACTCTGGTTTATTCAGCTCTTCACGAAGATTTTTAGCCAGTGTTTTATAATCAAACTGTTTAGTTTTAGGGTTATAGCCCTGGCTGCGGTTACGGTCATCGGTGGCCATGGAGTAACTGCGGACATGGTCTTTCATTTTTTCTGAGCGAACGTAAGTATATTTTCGGTGCCCTTTTAACCTCACAATCTCAGTCAGTTTTTTACTTTCACCGCCTCCAAATTCAGAGTTTGGAGGGCTAATCCCCAGCGCGACCAACTGTTTAACGGCTTGCTCTTTTTTCTCCGGTAGCTCAGCTCCATTTTTGCATTCCATAACCGGGCGCATGACATCATCTAGTAGCTGAATCTCGCTCATCCAGGCATTGAGATTATTGGCATCCAGTAGATAGATTCTGTCAGTCGATGGCTCATACACTATATCAACAATCTGTACTTTATTTTCGCAGTCACATGGTTGAACAGGGTCATCTAGTTGCTGATGTGTAGCTGCATCAACTTGCTTTAGCGGGCCTCCTGCCTCAACGTACATTTCACGCCAGATCGCCATATATTGTGTATGTTGAGGATTATCAGGATTAAGCATCTGCCCTTTAAGTGAGGGGTACTCCTGATAAAGGCGCGTATTGGCGGTTTGAACCGCATCTTTGTTTAATGGTCGAGCGAGTGGTACATCTATCATTCGGCACTCCTTGCCTGATATTGATCCAAGTACAAATTAAGCCTGTTCAGCTTTTCAGTGGCCGTTAGGTTTTTATTATCCATGATTTTTTTCGCCCACGGATAACGGGGGTTACCTACCAATGTGTCACCAAAATATAGTTGCAAATCAAGCCACTGTTCCAGTTCACCCTGAGTTTTATAACCGTAGGATTCGCCCTGCTCAATGGCACCAATAACGAATTGTTGTAGCGTGTCAGGCTCAACACCCGACAAATGGTCGGGATAGTTGCGATTGAGGTATCCGGTCAACTGCCTAATGCTTATTTTTCGCCTAAGTTCTGCTATCGCTTGCCACTCTGTTGCGGTTAGTGCAACCGGCAAGGGCAGTTTATGATCTTGCTGCGCCAGGCCTATTTGGCGCAGATGCCATGTGGACTGGGTGGGTGGGGCATACTCGTTATAGGTGGCCATTGCAGAGACATGGCCTAACCGACTGCAGATAAGGTCATCCGGCGTATGCTCGATAAGCATATTGAAAACGGCAGGATCATAGTAACGAAAAAACAGCGTGTTACCTGCTGGAGATTGCGTTTTCAACATATTAACCAGATAGGGCTTAACCTGTCCTATGGGGTGTGGTGACCAGAATAAGATATAGGGGTGACAGCTCGCATTCTCTATTAACCACTCAAATAACGGGCTATCAGGTGCTACTTCAACAAGCCATGGGGATAGATCGAGCCACTCAGTGTTGTTTTGTTCAGTATCCGGGCTCAAAAACAAGGGGTAGACCGTTGGCATCTCTTCCAACGTGTAAACCAGTGCACCGGTGGTTTTATAGCCCTCTGGGGCTTTGGCACCTTCAATAACCGCGTAAAGGTGTTGGTCTCGTTGCTCAACAGCGAACGATTGAAGTTGGAGCCTATCAATGGCTTCATAGGAGGGGGTCATCATCACGTATCCATGTACTTGCCTGCTTCATCCGTGAAGCAGTCTTCATTTAGCTGCTATTATCCTGAATCAGTGACGCTCATTCAAGCAACACACTCACTCTCAGCCACAACTATTGAACCTTCAGAGTAGCTTGAGGCCTTTAGCAGCGCGTGCTCAGCCGCTTCAATAAGGTGATCAACATGAAAGCCTTCTTCCGGTATTTGCGTAGCCACGCCAATAGAGCCGTGTAAATTTTCCTCTTTGGGAGCGCGTTGTAACAGTTCGCCATCAACCACATCTTTTAGTCGAGACGCCATCGCTTCTGCTTCCTCCCACGCCATACCGGTTGAAATAACAATAAAGCGCTCTTCGTCATACTTTGCGACCAAGTCAATCCCGCGACGGAACACTTGCCGCAGTGCAGAGGCGGTATTGGCCATTAAGCGGTTCGACGCATCCAGACCTTGCTGCTCTTTAAACCCAGCCAGATTCGAAATACCTATCAGGAATAAGGAGAGAGGACGGTGCTCTCGCAACATCGCTGTCCATTCTCGTTCTGCGATCTCTTCAAAATAGCTGCGATTGTAGAGAGAGGTAACTATGTCGTAGCTTGAAACGGTCGTCTCAACATCCGTTTTCTCAAACTTAATTTCTGAAGCCATCAGCGCTTCAACCGCCTCCACCCGGTCACCAACGTCGCGGCAGGTGCCGATAAAATAGCGTTTTTTCTCGCCCTTGTACTCAAAAGGCCCGCCGCTGATCTCTAACCACTTTTGTGAGCCATCTTTGCATATCGAGCTCAGCGTTACTTGAACGCGTGCGCCTTCACCCAGCGCTTGCCGAAACGCTTTAGCGGCCGTCGGGCGGGTTTTGCTTCCCAACAGAAAGCGTGACCCTTTATCTATCAGTTCTGATTCACTAAACCCTGTCATCATTTGAAATGCTTTGTTGGCATAAATGATTCGGTTTTTCGGTGAAATCGCATCAGTAATAACGATGCCATCTCGGCATTCGGCCAGCGCAGCCAGTAAAAGTTGAGTATCCACGGGGAAATGTCCAATCTATCGTAAAACGCCATTTTAGCGGTTTAAGCCAATAATAGAATGGACTTAAATCATTTCATAGAGACCTTTGCACGATGTTATGAGCGAAACAAAGACAAGGCAAAAAATGACGAAAAAGCGCAGTTTATTGGAATAAATGAGCATTTTGAGTCATTTTTTAACGCTGTATTTGTAAGCGCAGTAGTCGTGCAAAGGTCTCTCATTAAAATGGCGCTTAGTTATTAGCTCCAAAAATAGAGCAGATTTAACTCCAAAAATAGAGCAGGTAGTGATCGGCCAGTAGCGCTAGAAACAGCAACATCAAGTAACTGATTGAATATTTGAAGGTGTTGATCGCCGCGTGAGGGCGGCTGTTTCTAATCATTGCGACAGCCCAGTACACAAACCGGCCTCCCAGAACCAGCGCAGAAGCTAAATAGAGATAACCACTCATCCCGGTGATAAACGGGAAAACGCTTACCGCCAACAAAATCAGCGTATACAGCAAAATTTGTACTTTGGTATAGGCCTCACCATGAGTGACTGGCAGCATGGGGATATCTGCCTTGGCGTACTCAGCTTTACGGTGAATCGCCAGCGCCCAAAAATGAGGGGGCGTCCAGGCAAAAATAATCAATACCAGTAACAGGCTGTTTGGCTCTATAGCCCCTGTGACCGATGTCCACCCCAGCAGTGGCGGAGCAGCACCAGCCAAACCACCGATGACAATATTTTGCGGCGTTGCTCGCTTCAGGAACAGCGTATAAACCACCGCATACCCAATGAGAGACGCAAAGGTGAGCCACGCAGTCAGCGCATTAATCTGGGTGATCAACAATGCCATACCGGCAGCACCGAGAACCAGCGAAAAGAGCATCGCATTTGCCACATCGACTTTGCCTTTCGCCAATGGCCGGTTTCGGGTGCGCGACATTATCGGGTCAATTTTTCGATCAACCACATGGTTAATTACAGCCGCTGAAGCGGCCATTAAAGCAATGCCTACATTTCCCAGAATCATGATCTTCCAGTGCGGAAAACCAGGGCTTGCCAGCATCATACCGATCACCGAAGTGAGAATCATAAGAGCCACAACATTGGGCTTGCACATTTCGAGATAGTCTCGCCAGCTGGCAGAGACCCGTCGATCGTTTGCGGCCTCTAGTTGGGGCGAGTAAACAGTCTGTTTGGTTGGCTGGGCCAATGAGTCTGGTATCGCTTTCATGAGATAACCTCCGCGCTTTTCGCATAATGCGGCACGTTTGTTTTTGTTATGTTTGGCGAAGCGGCTAACGGTGAACAGGCCTCACCTTCTGATCGAGAGGAATAAACGTTAAATAATTGAAAATTAAGATAAACCATGGTTAATAACAACAACGCGCCACCGGCATTATGTGCAACAGCAAGCGGAAGCGGGATTAACCAAACCACATTGAGAATCCCTAGCGTCACCTGCATCACAAGTGCAGACAACACCCAAAACAGCGCAACTTTTACCGCTTTGCTTGCCCCGCGCCACAGATGCCACGACATAATGAGCAGGTACACCGAAAGGAACAGCGCACCTAACCGATGAACCACATGAATGGCCACCCGTGATTCATTGTCCATCACACCACCTAAGTAGTTCGGGCCAATGGACTGAAATAGATTAAAACCTGAGCGCACGTTCATTTCAGGCAGCCACGCCCCCTGACACGTTGGGAAGTCAGGGCAAGCCAGCGCCGCATAATTTGAAGCCGTCCAAGCCCCCAGAAAAATCTGCAACACCACCAGAAGCAGGCCCACCATGGCCCATTTTGACAAGTTGGATACCAGGAATGTCTTATGTCTACGATTATCAACCTGTTCTGTAGAGCTGAGCCTTTTGGACATGCGCAACACAAATAAAAACAGCAATGACAGCGTCGCAAAACCACCCAGCAAATGCCCGGACACCACCTGAGGCCAAAGTTTCAAAGTGACCGTCCACATACCAAACAACCCTTGGCAAATAACCAACAAAACCAAAAACAGAGGCAGCTTGAGTGGCAATCGAGTTCCGGCGGCATCTAGCGGTGCCAGGCTGCTCTGTCGTTTAACATAACGAATACAGAGCGCGGCCTGTATCACGATCAACAACCCCAGCAAGCTGGCAAAATAACGATGAATCATCTCTGGCCAGCCCTTATCGGCGTCAACCGGAGTATCAGGAAAACGGGCTTCTGCTATTTTTATATCATCAACATGTTCGGGAACCGTTAGAAAACCATAACAACCGGGCCAGTCCGGGCAACCTAACCCGGCATCTTTAAGCCTTGTGTAAGCACCCAATGCCACCACAAATGCAGCTAATAACGTAGTAGCAATGGCTACTCGCCTTATCGTTACTGTCATCTCCATATCCCGGTCACCCAGAGCTCGTTAGCCAATATTTGAAAGCTTTAGCAGTCGTTTCATATCCTTCAATATATCCTTGCCATGCCGCTCTGCTTCATACCGAAGGATCACATTGCCCAAAGGATCAACCACCCAAATATTCCATTCATTGGCGGCTTTCGTAAGATTATTGGGCAGCTCACGGGAAAAGCGGTGTAGAGAGGCGGTATCCATATTGGCAAATGACAGCAGCGGGTACTGTCCTGCAATATCAGCCGACGGGCTGCTAAGATCGACGTTACTTGCCAGCACGCGGGTCACTCTATCGGCTTCTTTGCCCAGCGCAATATTCACCTGTCTTACGGTATAAAGCGCGGCCTGGCAGGGCTTGTTGCATTCATCAGCCCCCATAACCATCAACACCCACTTACTTTCAACCACGTCTTTGTCCGCGTTAGTGGTCAGTAAATCCCACTTAAGCGGCCTTGCACCGGGCTCATCAAGTGAAAAGTGTCTGACGAGAGGCTGACCCTGCGAGTCTGTCGCGTTTAACTGAGCGATGCTGACAGGGGGCCATATCAGCTCACCATGATTCGTTGACCCGGACGGAATGCCCCAACCGCCAAAATACATGGAGGTTGCCGCTGCCATCGGTACAAATACCATGGCAAAAAGGCCAACTAACTTTAAACGGTTATTGCGGATACTCTTTGCTGAGTTATTATTTTTATCGCTCATCTGCCTGCCTAACCTCAATCATGTTATTTTTTCTGATGGCGATAACCGTCATCACCACCAGCACTAGCGCCAGAGAAAACCACTGAACAGCATAGCCGACGTGCTTTTCAGGAGAAATTGTCACCGTATTCCAACCCGTTTTGAGTGCGCCCGGTTGACTATCATCAGCAAGCCGCAACACAAATGGATAAAGGTCACTATTCAGTTCTGCCTCCAGGGCACTCATATCAAGAGACTGAACACGCCTCGGCCAGTGTTGAGTAGTTTTTTTTTCAGCCAGAGTAAAGTCCATCTCACGCTTCAAGTAGATCGTCCCGTTAATATCAACACGCCCTTTCACTGCGGGGACAACAGGCCACTGGTCTCGATAAGGTGGTGCCTCTATCCACCCCCGATTGACCAGTAACGATCTGCCATCATCGGTTCTAAACAGATGAAGAACTTCATAACCGACTCGACCGTTTCGGGTTCTGTTATCCAGCAGCAAGTAGGCCGTTTCATCGTACTGCCCAAAGGCACTGATTTTTTTATAGTTCCACTGGCTACCCTGTGTCTGATTCTTCCATCCCTGTACGGTAAAATCAGAGAGTTGGCGGCTGCTCGCTTTATCTCCGGTAATCTGCTGTTGAACAGTGGCGTACTTTTCATCAGCCCGGTTGAGCTGCCATATGCCAAGCCCTGCCAGTATGGGGGTCATTACAGCAGCAAACAGTACCAACGCTACGGTTCCTTTAGAATATCTCTTCGTTCGCGCCATCAATTAACAACTATACTTAGGTAATATTGGTGCTTATCGGGACAACAAAAGATGATTAAGGCTCTCATTGTCATACTGCTGTTTGCGGTCATTATCAGCCTGTTCAGTGGCCTGTTCTTTCTGGTAAAGGATGAAGGAAAAACCACTCGAACCGTCAATGCACTCACGGTGCGAGTGACACTATCGGTGATGCTGCTGGCGCTACTGGCCTATGCTGTAATCAGCGGGCAACTGCCCATTAACCCTTACGCTAGTGCTACTCTCACTTTGGACGCACTTTAAGACCTTAAAGAATGTAAACAAACACAAACAGCCCCAGCCATACCACATCAACAAAGTGCCAATACCAGCTCGCCGCTTCAAATCCAAAATGGTTATCCTTGTCAAAATGCCCTTTCAGAATTCGAATAAACATAATGGTCAACATCAACGCCCCCAGGGTGACGTGGGCACCATGGAAACCGGTGAGCATAAAGAACGTCGAACCATAAATGCCTGAGCGTAGTGTTAGATCAAGCGTGGTATACGCTTCGATATACTCTTCAATCTGAAAAAACAGAAAAGCAATACCCAGCAATATGGTCGCAGCAAGCCACACTTTAAGTTGCGTTCGGTTGTTATTCTTTAACGCTCGATGAGCGATAGTGACCGTAACACTGGAGCTCACCAGCAATAGGGTATTGAGCAAAGGCAGGTGCCAGGGGTCAATAATGGCTTTCGGGCCTGGATAAAGTTCTGGATTGGGGTTTTGCAATAGCGGCCAAACCGCCTCAAATCCGGGCCATAGCATTGCAGAGGCCCCCTTATCGCCTTCTCCTGCCAGCCAGGGCACCGCAAACATCCGCGCATAAAACAGTGCGCCAAAAAATGCAGCAAAGAACATCACTTCAGAGAAAATAAACCAGCTCATGCCCCAACGAAACGAACGATCCATCTGGTGGCTGTACATACCACTGCGGCTTTCATGCACAACATTGCCAAACCAGCCAAACAGCATGTAAGCCATAATCAACGAACCGGCCAGAAATATCAGCCAGGAGCCCCCCGTCTCTCGCCCTGCGCTGCTGTCGTTCATAATTGAGGCAGTACCAAAAAGAGTGAGCGCCAATCCAATGGTGGCGATGATCGGCCATTTGCTTTGTGCGGGCACATAATATGACTGCGGTGTGGTCATGGAGCCTCCTGTTTTTATCACATACACGACTAGCCTTTCTGCTAGCCTGCTTCACCTGATACCGTTGCGTCATTTTGAACGGGCTGATCAAACAACGTATATGACAGTGTTAGTTTGGTCAGATACTCAGGCAGGTCTTTATCCACTACAAATCTAAGCGGCATGCGGGTCTCTTCTCCCGCTTTCAGTGCTTGTCGGGTAAAACAGAAGCACTCAATCTTGTGAAAGTAGTCCGTTCCTTCATTCGGTGACAGGCTGGGGACGGCTTGAGCAACCATATCTTGCGAGGTCGGATTGCGTGCAATAAATTCAACCTGCATCAGCTCACCGGGATGAACCTCAACCTGTGTTATTGCAGGCTTAAAGTGCCAAGGCATCGCTTCATTATTCTGAGTAACAAACTGCACCTTAATGACTCGGGTTAAGTCAGCCTCAAGCTCACCCGACTGCAACACATATTTGGGGCCGGTTTTTCCGTTGATACCGGTCAACTCACAAAACACGTTATAGAGGGGCACCAGCGCGAAACCGAAACCAAACATTCCCACTACAACGCCAAGCGCCAACAAAACAGTGCGTTTGTTTTTTGACTGGGGTTGACCGTTCATCAGCCACTACTTCACTTCTGGTGGTGTGCTGAAAGTGTGATATGGGGCCGGCGAGGGGATCGTCCACTCCAGCCCTTCAGCACTTTCCCACACGGCCGCAGTCGCTTTACGGCCACTGCGTATGGTGCTGATAACAATGTATAAAAAGATCAGCTGGGTAAACCCGAACATAAATGCGCCGATAGAGGAGATCCAGTTAAAGTCTGCAAACTGCAATGCATAGTCAGGAATACGCCGTGGCATCCCCGCCAACCCTAAGAAGTGCATTGGAAAAAAGGCCAGGTTCATCCCCACAAACGACAACCAAAAATGTGCTTTACCTAATGTTTCGCTATACATACGCCCGCACCATTTAGGTAACCAGTAATAAACGGCAGCAAAAATTCCGAAAATCGCCCCCGGCACCAGCACATAATGAAAGTGCGCCACAACAAAGTAAGTGTCATGATATTGAAAATCCGAAGGCGCAATGGCCAGCATTAAGCCGGAAAACCCGCCTATTGAGAACAGAATGACAAACGCCACCGAAAACAGCATCGGGGTCTCGAAACTGATTGAGCCCTTAAACATGGTTGCCACCCAGTTAAACACTTTCACCCCGGTCGGTACCGCGATCAACATCGTGGCATACATAAAGAACAACTCGCCAAACAAGGGAATGCCCACCGTAAACATATGGTGAGCCCAAACGATAAACGAGAGCAACGCAATAGATGAGGTGGCCCATACCATGGAGTGATAACCAAATAGTTTCTTGCGGCTAAACGTCGGAATAATCTGAGAAACAACACCAAAAGCAGGCAGAATCATGATGTAAACTTCAGGGTGGCCAAAAAACCAGAATACATGCTGAAACAGTACCGGATCACCCCCGCCTGCGGCATTGAAAAAGCTGGTGCCAAAGTGAATATCCATCAGCATCATAGTAACGACACCCGCCAACACAGGCATCACGGCAATCAGCAAGAATGCCGTAATTAACCAGGTCCAGACAAATAGCGGCATTTTCATGTAGGTCATGCCTGGGGCCCGCATATTAAGAATCGTCGCGATCACGTTAATAGCACCCATAATTGAAGAGATCCCCATCATGTGCACACCAAAGATAAAGTATGTCACACTCGGTGGCGCATAGGTCGTTGAGAGAGGCGCGTAGAAGGTCCAGCCAAAGTTGGGCGCACCACCTTCCATAAATAAGGTTGATAACAACATGGTAAAGGCAAACGGTAGAATCCAGAAGCTCCAGTTGTTCATTCTGGGCAGAGCCATATCCGGCGCGCCAATCATCATCGGGATCATCCAGTTTGCCAGCCCGACAAACGCGGGCATCACCGCACCGAATACCATGATCAAACCATGCATGGTGGTCATTTGGTTAAAGAAACCGGGGTCAACTATCTGTAAACCGGGCTGGAACAGCTCAGCGCGAATGGTGAGTGCCATGCAGCCGCCCACCAGAAACATGGCAAAGCTGAACCAAAGATACATCGAACCAATATCTTTGTGGTTAGTGGTAAACAGCCATCGACCAATTCCGCGGGCAGGGCCGTGATGGTGATCTTCTTTCAACTCGCTTTCAACGACAGCACTCATAAGATTAGTTTCCCTTCGCTTTAGCAATGTCTTGTGGTGATACAGAGTCGCCTGTATTGTTGCCCCATGCGTTTCGTTCGTAGGTGATCACAGCCGCCAGGTCGACATCACTCAACTGCGCGGCAAATGCCTGCATGGCTGTACCGGGCTTACCATTTACGACGATATCAATGTGTTCTTCGACCGGGCCTATGGCAATCGCACTGCCTTTAAGGGCGGGGAATGCAGGCGGAATACCCGCACCGTTTTGCTGATGGCAGGCTGCACAGCTGCTGTTGTAAACCGCTTCCCCTTTAGCCATCAGGTCTTCCATCGACCAAACCTGTGATGCCAATAGCGCTTCAGATCGTGCTTTTTCCTGCTTCGCCGCAAGCCATGCCTGATACTCGGGCTCTTCTACCGCCTTGACCACGATAGGCATAAAACCATGATCTTTACCGCACAACTCTGCACACTGTCCACGGTAAATGCCAGGTTCATTTACTTTGGTCCAGGCTTCATTAATAAAGCCTGGAATCGCATCTTTCTTGACGGCAAAAGCGGGGACCCACCATGAGTGAATTACATCATTGGCGGTCACCAGAAACCTGATTTTCTTATTAACGGGAATAACCATAGGCTCATCTACTTCCAACAAATAGTGGTCACCTTTGGTTGCTTCATTATTGATCTGTTCTTGGGGGGTACTTAAATTGCTGAAGAAGCTGACATCATCATTTATATAGTCGTACTGCCACTTCCACTGGTAACCAGTAATTTTAATATCAATGTCTGACTCGGAAATATCGTACATTTCTTTTAACGTGGAGGTTGCTGGCACCGCCATTGCCACCAGAATGATAATAGGGATCAACGTCCAGATTATTTCTACCGTGGTACTTTCATGAAAAGTTGCAGGTTTAGCCCCCTGACTCTTGCGATACTTGAACATTGACCAGAACATCACGCTAAAAACCGCAATGGCAATAACCACGCAAATCCAGAAAATAATCATATGAAGACTGTAGACCGACTGACTGATATCCGTCACCCCCGGAGTCATATTGACGCCGTATTCGGCCCAGGATGAAGAACAAAAGCTGAGTAGAAAAAAAGATATCAACAGTTGAAGGCGTGACCGAATTGCGCTCGGCCAGCAGTGCCCTGTGTAACTGCGCTGAGTAAAATTACACCTCGTCAAGCTAAGCAATAGCGATCGCATAGAGGGTGTCTCCACATTTTTTCTTTTGTTGTTTTTATTCTGTTAGGTGCCTATCACTCAATGCCCGTAACACTGACCTTGTCACAGTCAAACCCTGCTATAGACGGGCGATAACGCTTCCTCTTCGATAGAAACCTCGAACTACTTATTTTTATAAGTTAATTCTATTAACAGATCCTTGTTTAGTTCAGTATAGTCTCAACCTTTTTCGCAGCACAAATAATTGCTTAATATTTAATCAACTTAAAAACACTCTTGATAGATTAATGTGTTCTAAAAATGACATAAATCAAGGCGATTATTCGCCCACAAGCTCCTTGCACGCTCGACTTTGGGCGATTTCATGGCCGCTAATACTTGCCAATATAACGGTTCCCCTGCTGGGTTTAGTGGATGCCGCAGTGCTTGGGCACCTGGATTCACCTGTTTACCTAGGGGCCGTCGCAATCGGTGCAAATATATTCACCTTTTTATTCTGGGGTTTTGGCTTTTTACGGATGGGCACAACGGGGTTAATGGCCCAAGCCTATGGCAGTCAACAGGGTCAACATACGCAAAACGCACACAACTTCAGTCAACTGCAACAGGTTTTCTCTCAGGCCCTGATGTTATCCGTTGCCATTGGTCTGCTGTTGATCATAGCTCAAACATGGCTGTTTCAATTTGCCCTTTATTTGATTGGCGGCAGCGACGAAGTGACTGAACTGGCTAAGCGCTATTGTGAAATCCGCATCTATGCCGCCCCGGCGACACTGGCCCATTACGTGCTGATTGGCTGCCTGATCGGCACCCAAAATAGCCGTGGCCCGTTGATCATTCTTATTAGCGCAAACAGCATCAATATCCTGCTGGATTTACTGTTTGTTATGGGCTTTGGCTGGCAAAGTGATGGGGTTGCCTGGGCAACCCTGATTGCGGAATACAGCTCGGTCGCTATTGGTTTTGCCATCATTAAACGAAGCCAGTGGGTCAGCCATTGGCAGGCAACATGGAACGATGTGCTCAACAGGCAGCATCTGGCCCGACTTATTAACGTTAATCGACACCTTTTTATCCGTACTATTACACTGCTTTTTACCTTTGCATTTTTCACCGCTCAAGGCGCTCAGCAGAGCGATCTGGTGTTGGCGGTTAACGCCGTACTACTCACATTTCTGCTATTAATATCAAACGGGCTGGATGGGTTTGCAAACGCGGCTGAGGCACTGGTTGGAGAAGCAATAGGGCAGAGAGATATCCGACAGTTCAAGCACATCGTTAATGTCGCCGGCTTTTGGTCGCTGATAACCGCGATAGTGTTCTCGCTGGTTTTCTGGCTGTTTGGCTCAACCATCATTGAGCTACTCTCCAATATCCCCGAGGTTATTAGTGCAGCCAATCAGTACCTTGCCTGGATAATCCTGTTGCCTATTATCGCCATGCCCAGCTACCTGTTTGATGGTGTTTTTATCGGTGCAACACGCTCTCGAGAGATGCAAAATACCATGCTGGCCTCTACCTTGCTCATCTTTATACCCGTCTGGTGGCTATCGCAAGGGTGGGGCAATCACGGGCTCTGGCTCGCCCTGACGCTATTTCTTCTATCTAGAGGGTTATCGCTGGCATACCTTTATTTACGCTACAGCCGACAACGCATATGGCTGGCTTGAGCATCTATCAAACACGCTTTCATCATACTGACATATAAGCACAGGCATCATTGACTAAACCGGACATAACATCGTATAGAGTCGAGCTGTATGGTTACCATTGCGCTAACATTAGTCGATAAAATAAAACAGGATCAGAGAACTACTCTTAGAGCCTACTACCGTCTTGCGGATGTTTTTTGTCACTGCAGTAAACTCTCCGTAACACTGCCAACGCGTCATCTAATTAATACCCTGCGCCGAGAGCAGGATAATCACCTGCTTGAAAACAGGTCATTCAAAAAATGGCTGGGAAAGCTGATTGAAAAGCTCAACGTTGAGGTTATTGTTGAAGGCCAACCCGAAATAACAAGCGGACTCTATGTCTCCAACCACATATCCTGGCTTGATGCGGTAGTATTGGCCAATATTTCGAACTTCTCGTTTATCGCCAAGAATGAGGTTAAACGATGGCCTCTAATCGGCCCCTTTGGGCAGATGGCGCGTACCGTTTTTATCGAGCGCAAAAACAAGTTTTCTGTCTACCGCTCGCTTCCCAAACTCGAAGAGCACCTAAACAAAGGACGCGCGTTGATGCTATTCCCCGAAGGAACAACAACCAATGGCACTAGCGCACTACCGTTCTTTCCGATGCTCTATGAAGCGGCCGTAAGAAGCCAAAAACCAGTTCAAGCCGTGACGATTCGCTACACCGACCACGACAACCGTTTTATGCCAGAAGTAGGGTTTATTGAAGAAGATAATTTATTCGATACCTTGATCAGAATGCTGAAACGCAACATAGTAAAAGCCCATATTTGTTTTCACCCGCCAATTGAAAACCGATCATTGTGCCGTAAAAAACTGGCCCACCAGTCTCATAAGATGATTGTAGATAGGCTATCTCTGTTGCCTATATAGCGTTTTATAACCGCTACTATGAAGCCTTTGCACGACGTTATTGGTGAGCGCAGTCGTCGTGAAAAGCTCTCAATATGCAATCTTTAATTGAAAAGTTAATGACTCATAATAAAAAAGACTAATTGTCAGCTTTTCCTTCAACGGTTCTCTTCTAAACTCTTTATATTGACGTTTATTAATCAGGCAGCAAGTCCTCGGACACGCTCAACCCCGCTGCCGCTGGTAGGTATTTGAGCAGGAACCTACATGAATTCTGAAGCAGTATTTAGAGTTATTGAACAAGCAAAACGTTCTGAAGCTAAAACTCGCGCCTTCCATCACATGATGGAGGAGAAAGTGTATCAGTTGCACCTTATCATCGGATTGCATAATGAAGACCCGGCAGACTGCCTGGTAAGATTTGCCACCGAATACATTGAAATGGCACCACGAGTAATGGAGTGTGTCGAAGTCTGCGCGCGTGAGGCTCATGCAGAGTGGCTATTCGAGCCGTTTTTAAAGACCGCATTCAACTATTTTGTGAGCCCTAAAATGGTATTTAGCCACTATACCGGGCTGGACGGCCTTTTAATGAAAGCCTACCTCTGTCACCGACTGTTAGAAGAGATGTATGAAAACAACAAATCTATCCGCAATAGCCAGCTATGCGCGGTAGAAGTGACTCAGGCTAATTTGCTCGCCCATCAGTTAATTGGCGAACCCTTTGCCAATGAACTGGACGAGTCAATGTTGATTACGGTTAAACAGGTCGCGGGGTCACCGAAGTATTACGACCTTAACCTGTCAACCTTTGTTGAACAGGCACAACATCAGACATGGGACTGGATGCGAGAGTACTGGCAAAACCTGCTGACTCGCAATCACATACAGCTTCATTTCTCATACAGAAATGCGCTGTAGCATTGATGTAATGCCTTTGCACACTGTTATGAACTAACAATGCATGAGCAAAACAAAGGCCTGTAACGGCTGGTTAAGCCTTCAGCACCTATTAGTGCTTGGTTCCGCTGGGGTCAAAAATTTTCAGAGGCACCACTTCGTCATCCAGCTCCATAGGGGTTAACTGGTTGACGCGTGTTTCAAGCACTTCTGACTCAAGCGTTTCTTCCTGCTCGATCTGCTTATCGGTATAACCACAGCTGACGCACTCTCTGAATGTGCCTTCTTCATTACTATAGGTCACCAGACGATCCATTTCTGCACACTTGGGGCATACAGCACCCGCAATAAAACGGCGATGTTGCTTCATAGGTTTTCAAACTCGATAATGAATTAACCGTATTGTACCAGCTCATGAAGCCTTCGACATCAGTCAAGCGGTGCGCAAGCACACCCCAAAGCGAGACAGCAGGGCTTATAGGGTTTGCTGGCGTACCAATCAGTGAACGCCCTCGTACAAAGATCTCGAGTTAAATGATGCCCGCCTGATGGAGCAAGGGCTCAACACTTGGCTCCCGCCCTCTAAACTCGACAAACAGCTCCATTGGCTCTCTGGAGCCGCCTTGTTCCAGAATCGCATGGAGAAATTCTTCGCCGGTTTGTTGATCAAACACCCCATTTTCTTCAAATTTTGAAAAGGCGTCAGCCGCCAGTACTTCAGCCCATTTGTAGCTGTAATACCCTGCGGCATAACCACCGGCAAAAATATGCGAGAACGAGTTCTGGAACCGAGTAAATGAGGGCGGCTTAACCACAGCCACCTGATCCCTGACATCCTTTAATATCTCAGCCGCCTCAACGGGGTGACTATCGCTATATTCAGTATGAAGCCGGAAGTCAAAGAGCGAAAATTCAAGCTGGCGCATCATCTGCATTCCCGCCTGGAAATTCTTCGCGGCTAACATTTTGTCGAGCATTGATTTTGGCAATGGCTCACCTGTTTCGTAATGCCCTGAGATCAGTTGTAGTGCTTCTGGCTGCCAGCACCAGTTTTCAAGAAACTGGCTGGGCAACTCCACCGCATCCCAGGCCACACCATTAATGCCAGACACTTCGTAAACATCCATTTTGGTCAGCATGTGGTGAAGCCCATGGCCAAACTCATGGAACAAGGTTGTCACTTCATCATGCGTCAACAGGGCGGGTTTATCACCCACCGGTGGGGTGAAATTGCAGGTTAAAAACGCGACCGGGTCAATCAGTTGATTATCTTTATCCTTCAACCTGACTCGGCAATCAGCCATCCAGGCCCCTCCGCGCTTGTTGGCACGCGCGTATAGGTCAAGGTAGAACGCGGCGATCTTCTGCCCATCACGCTTGATTTCATAATAGGTCACATCGGGATGCCATAACGTGGCCTCGTCGCTCTGTTCGATCTCAATATTGAACAGACGATGCACACAGTCAAACATGCCTTGAATCACTTTGTGAGCAGGAAAGTAAGGCCTTAGCTCTTCCTGCGAAATGGCATAGCGGTTCTGCCTCAGCTTCTCGCCAAAGTAGGCTAAGTCCCAAGACTGCAATGACTCTCCATTTAATGTCTCGCCACCGTGTTCTTTTGCATAAGCCTGCAGTTCTTCAAACTCTTTTTCAGCAACGGGTTTGGTCTTTACCGCCAGCTCATTGAGAAAGTCGAGCACCTCTTCAGTACTGGATGCCATTTTTTTAGCCAATGAGCGATCTGCATAATTATCAAACCCTAAAATCGTCGCCAGTTCGTAGCGCAGTGACATGATTTCTTTGATTAACGGCCCGTTGTCCCACTGACCGGCATTGGGGCCTTGATCAGATGCTCGGGTCAGAAAGGCTTCATACACTTCTTGTCGCAATGCCCGATTGTCACAGTAGGTCATCACCGGGAAATAACTGGGGAAGTCCAAGGTAATGACAAACCCTTCCAGCGCTCTTTGTTTTGCCGCTTGTCTGGCTCCGTCTAGCGCGCTCTCGGGCAGCCCGGAAAGTTCTTTTTCATCTTCAATATGGCGATACCAGCCCTGAGTCGCATCAAGTACGTTTTCTGAAAACTTGCTGGTCAACTCGGAGAGTCGGTTAGACAGCTCAGAGAAGCGGGCTTTTTTATCATCATCCAGGTCAACCCCCGACAGGTGGAATGCCTTCAATATATTCTCGACTGACTTTCGGCTCTGCTGATCCAGTGTTTCAAACTCGTCACTCTCAGCAAGGGTTTTATATGCTTCATAGAGCGCTTTATTTTGACCCACTTCTGTTGAATATGCTGTCAGCTTTGCAAGGCTGTTGTTATAGGCATCACGGAGCGCCTCATCATTAACCACCGCATTTAAGTGGCTAATCGCTGACCAGGCATCATTAAGCCTGTTATCAAGCTCTTCCATTGGTCTGGCAAGCGTCTCCCACCTGATATCATCGAGCTGGGTTAATGCTTCAATCTTGCTGCGGTTGTCTTGAAGAATCTGATCAATAGCCGGTTCAACGTGCTCAGTCTTGATTAGATCAAAGTGCGGGAGGGCTGATGCTTGCAGTAACGGATTCGTCATTCTAGTTATTTTCCTGACTATTGAAATTAAGTTGTCTCGTATTCGTCTTCTATTAATGGGTTCTTATCATAAGAAAACAACCGGCCTCACTACAATCTGAACTACAATCCGATTTATAACCGGCAAATTCGCTGATAAGCTAACAGGCTGTTTATTCAAGTATAGTGGAGCGAAACAAATGTCGGCAATTAGATCGTATCAAGGCACAAGACCCCAGCTCGGAGCCCGCGTATTTATTGACCCAACCGCAGTGGTATTAGGTGATGTGGCGTTAGGCGATGATTGTTCGGTCTGGCCGATGACAACCATCAGGGGAGATATGCATCGCATCCGTATTGGCAATCGTTGCAGTGTCCAGGATGGTTCAGTGCTTCATATTACCCATGCCGGCCCATATAACCCTGACGGGTTCCCCCTTATTATTGGCGACGATGTCACCATAGGCCACAAGGCACTGCTTCATGGCTGCACGCTGAAAGACCGTATTTTGATAGGGATGGGGGCTATTGTGATGGACGGTGCCACCATCGAATCAGACGTCATACTGGCAGCGGGGAGTATCGTTCCGCCGGGCAAAACACTGAAAAGCGGGTACTTGTATCGCGGTTCACCAGCCAGAGAAGCCAGACCGCTTACAGAAGAGGAAATCAGCTATTTTACCTATACTGCCGGGAATTACGTAAAACTAAAGGATAAGCATATTGCGGAGAATTACGAGTAAGTAAGCACTTACTTTTATCGGGCGCAGGGCACCCTCCTACAGGTTCTCTCAAGCTTTGTAGGAGGGTGCCCCGCGCCCGATAGATCTTGCAAAAATTAACTGCTTTTCTGGGCCCCGGCTTTTATAAGAGATTCCGCATAAGCCGCTGAGTTTCCATGCTGTGAAACCAGATCAAGAATCGTTTTACCCTCTAAATCGGTGGCGTTGATATCACGGCCTTCTTCAACAAAAAACGTCACAAACCGAGCAAAGTCAAACGCCACCATATATTGGTAGGCTTTGCTCAACACATGATAGTCAGGGTTGGTTTCGTCTACCGGTTGCAGCGCTAAAAACGTCTTGACGCGCTCATCACTCCAATCTTCATCTACAGTTTTTGGCTGACTTGGACCGCTCATAATAAATCCTTAAAACATCAATAAAATTAAATCAGGGGGAATTATTCAAATAAACGGGCAGTATAGCAAGTTACGATAGCCGCAGAGAGGCTAATCAGAACTGAAAAGTATTTTCGTCACATTCCGGGTTGGAGATCTTTATTTCAACTCGCCGGTTTTTTGAGCGGTTTTCAGGGGTGTCATTGCTAACCAAAGGGTGGGTTTCAGCATGCCCGGCAGCCATCACTCGATTGGCATCTATTTTTTGCTCCAACACTAGCTGATGAACCACGCTAACCGCCCTGGCGGCAGAAAGATCCCAGTTTGAACGAAATCGGCCACTGGTGATAGGCTGATTATCAGTATACCCAGATACGGTAATATCACCCTCACAACGTGCCAATGCAGAAACTATTTTGTTTATGATGGGCAGCATTCCTTCTTTAAGCTCATCGCTACCCGAATTAAAGGAGGCTTCTGACGAAAAGCGTACGATCACCTTTTCGGTATCAAAACTAACATCAAGCGCATTGGATAAAATCTCATTTTCAAGCTTTTGCACCAGCTCTTCAGCTAACCCTTCCAACCCGGCATCAACCGTGATAGTCGTCGGTTGACTGGCTACTTCATCAACAACAGTGGGAGGCTCAGGGCTGGTAGGTTCTGGCGTCATAGGCTCAGATATTTTATCGACGATGGTCTCCTTATCCGCAGTGGGAGGAGGAACGACGTCACTATCGATCAATGTCAGCTGTCCGCCGGTACGCTCTCCTTGTATCCAGCTAACGCCGAACGACACCGCCATAGATGCGGCAATCGCTTTGTACTTTTCAGTATCCATCGAGGAAAATGAGAGCAGTAGAATAAAAAAGGTAAGTAGCAGCGTCATTAAATCTGCAAACGTGACAATCCAGCCGGTCCCCGTCTTTTTCTTGCTTTTTTTCTGCCCTAGCGCTCTCATTATGCATCGGCTCCCTGGGCTAGTCTCGCTTTACAACGAGCTCACGCTGTGAGGGATGCACATACGCCGTCAGTACTTCAGAGAGCACTCTAGGGTTCTGGCCTTTTAGGATACTTTGAATACTGGTAATAATTAGCGACATGTTTCGATGTTCGTCCATCGCTTTGAGCTCTAGTTTATCAGCCAGTGGAATGGCCATCATCTGGGCAATAAAAGCACCATAGAATGTCGTCAGTAGCGCCACGGCCATCGCCGGGCCAATCGTGCTTGGGTCTTCCATATCGTTGAGCATCTGAACCAGGCCGATCAGAGTACCCAACATGCCAAGCCCTGGAGCCGTTTCGGCAATGCCTCGAAAAACCTTTTCAGCGACTTCATAACGCTCTACAGACTGTTCTACTTCCTGAATCAAGACTTCTTCAACAAACTCCGGGGGGTGCCCGTCAACACAAAGATTAATACTCTTTTTAAGGAAGCTATTTTCAACCTCAAAACTCTCCAGGCCCAAAATGCCATCTTTGCGCACCACCGCCGCCAAGTCACGAACCTGCTGAATCAGCACTAAAGGATCTTCCGTCCGCTCCAGAAAAGTCGTTTTAAACGCGAGCCCAAATGATTTTATAACCGAAGAGACTCTAAATTTGATAAACGTGGCGCCCATCGTGCCACCAATCACAATGCCCAAACCGGGTAGATTAATAAAATCCCAGAGTGATGAGCCTGCCGTAATGGCTAAAATGACAATGCTTGAACCAGAAAGAAGCCCAATGAGGGTGGCTATATCCATAATAATTACAGGTCAGTATATTTAATTAGCTTTAAAGGTTATTGTTCTTAAGTCCCTTAAGGTTTCAGCTCTTAAGGCCACACGTCTTATAGTCATCGCTCTTAAGATCGTTATTCTCAAATCATCGTAAAAACCGTTTTGCTGCGGTATGACTCAGATATATAACGCAGAATTGAGTATCGTTGTATTGAACTCTATTCAGCATAGGCCAAAAAGCGGAGAGAGGCCGTTACTTTTTGTGTATCGGCCAGAGGGAGATTTTCTTAATCCAGATTATTGAGACGCCTTACTCAAGGTTTAATCAAACGCTCTCAACATTTCCAGTATTGGCCGGGTATCAACCCTGACCTTGCGCCAGATATAGAATGACTCGGCTGCCTGTTCCACCAGCATCCCCAAACCATCATAGGTCGAGTGAGCCCCCAACGATGACGCCCACTGGTTAAAAATGGTTTGTTCCGGCGCATACATCATGTCGTAAGCGACGGTGGAACAACTAATAATGCAATCAGGCAAGGGGGGCAAATCGCCCTGCAAACTTGCAGAGGTGCCATTAATGATAATATCAAACGCGTCACTGAGCTCATCAAAGCCACACGCCTGAAGTTCTCCGTGCCCGGCAAAAAGCGCTTTAAGCTGCTCGGCTTTCGCAACAGTACGGTTGGCAACAGTAACAGAGCCAGGGCTTTCTTCCAGTATTGGCAAAAGCACGCCTCTAACCGCGCCTCCAGCCCCTAAAACCAGTATCCGCTTTCCTTTCAGGCTGACCTGATGGTTAACCATCAAATCGCGAACAAGGCCAACCCCATCGGTGTTTTCACCACACAGGTCACCATGTTGGTTTTGATAAAGGGTATTTACAGCACCGGCCAGTTTCGCTCGCTCACTCAGTTCGGCGCATAGCGACCAGGCTTGCTCTTTAAACGGCACCGTAACATTGAGCCCCTTTCCACCGTTACTAAAAAACGACTTTACCATTGCCTCAAAACCATCTATCGGCGCTTGAATGGCGCTGTATTCGATGGTTTCTTGAGTTTGCACAGCAAACTCGCCGTGAATCTTGGGCGATTTGCTGTGGTGTATAGGGTTGCCAACGACGGCATATTGATCAATTTTGGCATTTGAACCCATCTTGTTATGCCTCCGCCAACCAGTCTCGCCCGGTTAAATAGTAATCAAGCAAACGCGCCTCGTCAGAGTTTGGCTCAGCCTGCCAGTTATACTCCCACTTAACCAATGGCGGCAGAGACATCAATATTGATTCAACTCGCCCACCAGATTGCAGCCCAAACAAGGTGCCGCGGTCAAATACCAAATTGAATTCTACATAGCGGCCACGGCGATATAACTGGAAATCTCGCTCGCGGGCACCATATGGCGTATCTTTTCTTCGAGACACTATTGGCAAATAGGCCTGCAAGTAGCTATCACCAATTGCACGAACGAACTCAAAACAACGATCAAAACCGCCCGTATTCAGATCATCAAAGAATAAACCACCAACACCACGAGGCTCATCCCGGTGTTTTAAATAAAAATAACGATCACACCAACTCTTATAGTCTGAGTAGACATCATCACCAAAAGGCTTACAGGCATCACGAGCAACGGTGTGCCAATGAATGCAATCCTCATCAAAGCCATAGTAGGGCGTTAAGTCGTAGCCACCACCAAACCACCAAATAGGCTCTTCACCCTCTTTTTCTGCAATAAACAATCGAACATTGGCATGAGAGGTCGGCACATACGGGTTTTCAGGGTGCATAACCAATGAGACGCCTAACGCCTGAAAGCTACGCCCGGCAAGTTCTGGACGGGAAGCCGATGCTGATGGAGGTAACTCTGCCCCCATAACATGAGAGAAGTTAACACCGCCTTTTTCAAAGTGGTGGCCATTGGTCATCACCCGTGTTCGACCACCGCCGCCTTCTTCCCTTTTCCACTCTTCTTCAAAAAACTGGCCTTTACCGTCTTCTTGCTCAATACCTTCACAAATTCGGTCTTGAAGCTCAAGAAAGTACGCTTTTACTGCATTTATATCAGGTGCCGTCACTACTATTCTCCATATCAATCAGCACGATTGCTGTGGCCATATTGCTTAATTTATACAAACCTTACGCTTAATTGGTATTCCTGTTAACCAGGAATTGCCTACCCAGATCAATTTACCGACAAACTCTTTGTCAAAGCCTGCTTTATTGCGTCCTGATTTACCTCTTCAGGCTTCCTCTCTCATGGCTGCTTAGGGCCTTATAACTTGCCCTGTATTCAGCGATCTAATTCGGGAGGGTTGTTGTTCGCCGCCGGTCGATCCGGGCACGATGTAGTCTAATTGGCGACCAAAATACTGGTGAATTCTAAGGGAGTTCATCGCGGGTTCAGAGCCCGCCGGGTTAGCCGAAGTGGAGACAATTGGGCGACCAAACAGCGCTGTAACATTTTTAATAAGTAAATGCTTACTTACCCTAACCGCCACAGTATCATGCTCACCTTTTATCCACTGAGGGATTGTATGGTGTGTATCCGGGACCAGCCAGGTATTAGGGCCAGGCCAACTTTCCGAAAGGGTTTGCCGTTCGGTATTCGATAGCGGCGACAGCAGGAAATCAAGCTGGCTCATCTGGCCGCATGCCAAAATAAGCCCTTTGCTCATTGCCCTGGATTTAAGTTCCAGCAAGCGTTGCACCGCAGTTCTGTTCCAGGGATCGCAGCCAAGACCCCATACAGCCTCGGTAGGATAGGCAATAATGCCTCCCGCTTTGAGGGCCTCAACTGCTCGTTTAATATGCCAGGGATGTGTAAATGTACTCATAGCGGCACAGTAACTCAGTGTGCCTGCGGGATCAAGCGGTGATCCCTTCTCTTACTTTTTGAACACCACCGGGAACGGATTGAACAACCCCTTTCAGCTCTAAAGACATAAACAAGATCGAGACCTCTTCAACAGACAGCTCAGATCGTTCTACCGCCAGATCAACCGAAACAACATCGTAGCCCAGTAATTTCAACAGCTCCCGCTCGGCATCGGTCAAATCAAGTTCATCATTGCCAGCAACGTTACCTGCAACATTACCTGCAACATCGCTACAGCGCCCATCTGCCCCGTTTTCAACAGTTCCTTCGTCAATATGTTCACCTTCATCAATACGTCTGCCTTCATCAATGCACTCGCCAGTACCATGATGATTGGCAAAAAGGTCATTGGTTATAGGCAGTTGTTCAACCTCTGCGCTGTTTATTGTTGATTGGTGGGCGGCATCACTGCGAATAAGCTGATGAAACGCCAGCAGACTACTGAGTTCTTCAAAAATATCATCGGCACTTTCAACCAATTTGGCGCCTTGGCGAAGCAATTGATGACAACCTCGTGCCATTGGGTTGTGTATTGACCCAGGAATTGCGTACACCTCACGACCCTGGTCAAGAGCGCAGTGAGCGGTGATAAGTGATCCACTTCTTGGGCTCGCTTCAGCAACCAGAACCCCCAGTGAAAGCGCACTGATAATTCTATTCCGCCTTGGAAAGTTAGAAGGTTGAGGTTTTGTACCCAGAGGGAGTTCTGAAACGATAACCCCTTGCTCCATTATCGCTTCAGATAGCGCTCTATGCCTCGCCGGATAAACAATATCAGCCCCTGTACCTACCACGGCGATAGTGTGTCCTCCGCCATCAATCGCTCCTTTGTGGGCAACACCATCAACCCCCAGCGCCATTCCGCTGGTCACGGCTAACCCTACGTTCACAATAGCTTTGGCAAACCGGTAGGCGTTCTCTTTGCCATCTATGGATGGATTCCGGCTACCCACGATAGCCAATTGAGGTTCAGACAATAACGCTCGCCTGCCCCTTACATAAAGTACAGGGGGCGGCATATCAATATGTTTAAGCAGAGGCGGGTAATCAAGATCTTCAAGCAAGACAATATCGTTCCCCGGGGTGGCAGCCCAGTCCAGATCCTTCTTCACTCGGCAGCCGATCTGCGAAGCAAGCCCGCTATGTGCGTACTCATCTAACAAACGAACGGATTCGGCTTTAATACCTGCTGCAGAGATTAGCTTTCTGTCTCCGGTGATAACTGCTTCAGCGGAACCAAACCATTCAACCAGTTTGTGGTAGCGAGTAGCACCCACTCCTGGCGTGTGAAATAGCGCCAGACATGAAAGTACAGCATTTGAAGGGGACTGTTGGAACGATTCAGAAAGTGGTAACGAACGGGAACATGACATGTGATCATCCTTGACCTGTAAGATTTAGGAATTAAGTAACCAAGGGAGCATATATCCTTACAGCTCCCTGTTTAGCATTATACCTTATGGGTTGCGAACTTCATCCATAAGGGAGAGTGGACGCAGCGCTCTAAGCACCAGCCCATAACTCATTTTTTCAAATGTACGGAATACCATCAATACCCCAGCGCGATCAGCTGGAAGTTCAATTTTTTCCTTGGTGTAAGGGTCTTGCACGATACCGCCTTTCTTATAAACAGCCAGTACATTACCCTCTTTAACGCCATCACGCTCGCCTTTGTTAATAACCACAACGGCATATTGACCAATTTGGCTAACGCCGTTTACCACATCAATCATGTAGCCATTTACTTCGCCTTCTGGCTCGCTTGGGTAAAACATGGAGTTTATCGTGCGGTCATCTGTTGGCAGTAAGCGGTCACCTTGCAGAATTTCAGAGTTTGATCGCTGAACACCCAGCGTAACCACCTCACCATTTACCGCTTTTACTTTGGCTTTAGCAATAGACTTGGCTTCCAACCCCAAAAACTCATTGGTTTCCGGATCGACATAGGTTTTATTGCTACGGAAGATGCCCATTGACTTGTACTCGCCCACATCGCCACGGGCAAACAGGTCATCCCCCGCACCGGTTAGCAAATGCTCACCTTTACCAATTAATACATAAGGGGCTGCATTCAGCTCTTCGCGATCAACAATTCGAGATTCATTCAGAAACTGGCTAATTGCATCAAGCGGGATAGCAGGAATTGCCGTCGTTAACGGTGTCGCTCGTGCTTTAGGGCTAAGCTTTATAACACCACCATTTGGGTTACGTTTAATCGTGGTCACCTTAGGCAGACCTTTGATATAGACAAGCCCCAACACGTCACCGGGGTAGATCAGATGAGGGTTCTCAATCTGAGGGTTCGCGTGCCAGATCTCAGGCCATAACCAGGGGCTATCGAGAAAACGTGACGAAATACCCCACAGGGTATCACCCTTTACAACAGTATATTGATCCGGATGGCCGGATTTAAGCTCTGGCTGCGCCATGGCTACCTGCATGCCCAACATCAGCATAGCCGATAGGCCTAACAACAGTTTTCTCATGATCGAGATCCCTTACTAAGCAAGATATAATTGATAATCTGAGTAGTAGCCAGCAGTAACGTTTACTATTGGCACCTCAGTCTGCGCTGAAAAGCAGCATAGGCTTGTCGCACAGGCGTTGGTTAATATTATTTTTGATAATAGTCTGTATCTTAACCACAAATACGTTAACGCCAAAAACAGCGCCCAAAAAACCCAAAATCATACAAACCTAACTACAACTATAGAAGATCCTAGGATAATTTGTACTATTACTCTGTCTAATGGATAATAGTAGCAGGCATATCGTGACTTGTAACACTCTTTGGCTAAAAAGAATCGTTACAAATTGTTTAAGAGTTCGGCATAACTATCTATGGCTAAACTAGAAATTCTTGAGTTCCCAGATCCAAGGCTGCGTAAAGTTGCAGCGCCCGTTACTTGTGTTGATGATGAGGTGCGCCGCATTATCGATGACATGTTTGAAACCATGTACGATGCTCCCGGCATTGGGCTCGCCGCCACGCAAGTAAATATTCATAAGCGGATTGTTGTCATTGATATTTCTGAAGAGAAAAATCAACCAATGGTCTTTATCAACCCTGAGGTCACCGTACTTGAGGGCGAGCCCCACTCTATGCAGGAAGGCTGCCTCTCGGTTCCAGGGTTCTACGAAGACGTTACTCGCGTTGATCATGCGCTGGTTAAAGCACTTGACCGTGATGGCAACGAGTTTGAGCTAGAGGTTAATGAACTGCTGGCGGTTTGCATTCAACACGAGTTGGATCACCTCGACGGTAAGTTATTTGTCGACTATCTAAGCCCTTTAAAGCGTAACCGCATTCGCAAAAAACTGGAAAAGCTCCACCGAATGGGGGCTTAATCAAAAATGAGTCAAGGAGGTTAAGCCTGAAGGCCTAGCCTCCTTTTTGTTTTACTAGAGACCTTTGCGCAATGTTATGGGCAACGATCTCTATAAACCTAATACCGTGTTTTAGACCCCAGCAGCGATAAGCGCTGCGAATAAGGAGCAAACCCGCCCGTGGCAGATGTTTCCCCTCTTCGTGCAGATACCTCATCACTTCGTATAATTTTCGCCGGTACCCCAGACTTTGCGGCATCAGCGCTCGCCGCCTTGATCGCCAAAGGGTATAACATTGTTGCCACCTACACTCAGCCTGACCGGCCCGCAGGCCGTGGCAAGAAGCTGCATAAGAGCCCAGTTAAAGAGCTGGCAGAGCAGCACAATATTCCTGTATACCAGCCGCTTAATTTTAAAGATGATGCCGACCGGCAAGCACTCAAGGCGCTGGACGCAGACCTGATGATCGTCGCAGCCTATGGCATTATTTTACCCAAAGCAGTGCTTGATACCCCAAAACGTGGTTGCATTAATATCCACGCGTCACTGCTTCCCCGCTGGCGGGGCGCGGCCCCGATTCAACGCGCTATTCAAACTGGTGATAGCGAAACAGGCATTACCATTATGCAGATGGATGAAGGCCTCGATACTGGCAACATGTTGTGGGTAAAAAAGACCCCTATTACGCAAGATGATAATGGCGGTTCACTGCATGACCGCCTTGCCGACCTGGGTGCCGAAGCAATGCTTGAAGCACTGGAAAGGTTAGACAGTAGCGAGCTGCAAAATGAACAGCAAAATGACCAGCAAGCCTGCTATGCACATAAATTATCCAAAACTGATGCCCAGATTGACTGGTCTCAAGACGCAAAGTCCATTCAGCTGACCATTCGCGCCTTTAACCCATGGCCGGTCGCGTACAGCGTCGAAGCTGGAGAGCGTATCCGGATATTCGAAGCTTCACTCGTTGAAAGCACGGGCAGCCAGATACCAGGAACCGTGATTAGCAAATCTCGGGATGGGGTCGTTATTGCCTGCGGCGAAGGAGCAATCAACATCACGAAGTTACAACTCCCCGGCGCTAAAGCAATGTCGGTAAGCGACTTCGTAAACGGTGGGAAAGCCATGCTCGAAGTCGGTACAGTGCTAACAAGCGCCGGAGCTCACTCCTAACATGGCAAAGAAACCAGCTAAAAAGCGATATCTAAAACGAAAAGTTGCGCTTGTAGAGACCTCAAACCTGCGAGCCATCGCCGCTCAGGTTGTGCATCAGGTCAGTCATGAGCAGAAGTCTCTCAGCAGCCTGCTGCCACCGGCTCTGGAAAAAGTAGCTGCCAGTGACAAAGCGCTGCTGCAAGAGTTATGTTTTGGTACCTGCCGCTGGTATCACAAACTTGATGCGATAAAAAACAGCTTAATGGTGCAACCCTTGGGGCACCTCGATATTGTCGTCAACTCCGTTATATTGGTCGGTATCTATCAGCTATTAGAGATGCGAATTCCACCCCATGCCGCCATTTACGAGACGGTAGAAGCCACCGAAGCACTGGGCTTTTTCCGCCTGAAGGGCGTGGTTAACGGCATACTCCGCAACGTGGAGCGCGAAGAGCATTGGCCTGAAGAGTTAATTGATACAGATTCTGAAGCATCGCTGCTGTATGAGTACAGCCACCCCCGCTGGCTGATCGACAAACTATCCAACAACTGGCCTGATCAATGGCCAGAGATTCTCGCCAATAACAACCTTCGCCCTCCCATGACGCTCCGCGTTAATACGCTCAAGATTTCACGCACGGACTACCTGGAAAAGCTGAGTCAAGCCGATATCGAAGCCAAAGCAACACCTTATGCACCTTCTGGCATCACCTTGGAACACCCCATTGACGTGAACAGGCTTCCTAACTTTGAAGAGGGGTTTGTCAGTGTTCAGGATGAAGCAGCCCAGCTTTGCTGTGAACTGCTCGATGCCCCCAAAAACGCTCGAATTCTTGACACCTGTGCGGCTCCAGGCGGAAAAACCTGCGCTATACTTGAAAGGTTTCCAGATGCCGATGTTACCGCCGTTGAGGTCGATTCAGACAGAACTGAGCGCATCAACCAAAACCTTGAGCGAATGGGCTTATCTGCAAACGTCATTACAGGGGACGCCTCCGACCCGGAGAGCTGGTGGGATAACACACTATTTGACCGAATACTGCTGGACGCCCCTTGTAGCGCAACCGGCGTGATCAGGCGGCACCCGGATATCAAGCTGCTGCGGCAGGAGAATGACATCGTTCCGCTGGCAAATATACAGTTATCAATTCTGCAGGCATCCTGGAAAATGCTAAAACCGGGTGGAAAACTGGTTTACGCAACCTGCTCCGTTTTTTCGCAGGAAAACAGCCGAATCATTGAGCGCTTTATCAGCAAACAGTCTGATGCAGCACTCATCCCCATTGAAGCAGAGTGGGGAACAACCACACCATTTGGCCGACAGCTTTTCCCTCAAGCTGAAGGTCATGATGGCTTTTTTTACGCTTGTTTGAAGAAGTCGGATTAAGCGGGTATGAAGATTATTATTCTAGGTGCCGGTCAAGTGGGCGGCACGCTGGCAGAAAACCTGGCGAGTGAAGCCAACGATATAACCGTTGTAGACCACAACGCAGAGCGGCTGAGGCAACTTCAGGATCGGCTGGATATCAGAACCACCCAGGGCATGGGTTCTTATCCCAATATACTGAAACAAGCCGGCGCTGAAGATGCAGATATGCTCATTGCCGTAACCAATAGTGATGAGGTTAATATGGTTGCCTGCCAGGTGGCCCACACGCTATTCAGAACCCCCACCAAGATTAGTCGTGTTCGTGCTATTCCATACCTGTTAAAACAAGACCTGTTTGGTTCAGATGCCTTTCCGATTGACGTACTGATCAGCCCCGAACAGGTTGTCACCAACCATATAACCCGGCTGATTGAGTACCCGGGCGCACTTCAGGTGACCGACTTTTCAAAAGGACTGGTTCGACTGGTGGCCATCAGAGCCAGCAAAGGTGGCCCGCTAGTGGGCCACGAGCTCGCTTATCTTCGCCAGCATATGCCCAACATCGATACTCGGGTGGCTGCTATTTTCAGAAAAGACAGCCCGATAACACCGGATGGCACTACCGTTATTGAAGACGGTGACGAAGTGTTTTTTATCGCCTCAACCAACCACATTCGTTCCGTTATGAGTGAGCTACAGCCGCTTGAAAAGCCTTATAAACGAATCATGGTTGCGGGCGGCGGCAACATTGGTCATCGCTTGGCGGAGAAGCTCGAAAGCAAGCATCAGGTCAAGATCATTGAACACAACAGCAAGCGCTGCATAGAGTTATCCGAATCACTTAACAAGACCATCGTCCTGCAAGGTAACGCCGCCAACAAAGAGATGCTGCTTGAGGAAAATATCGAAGACACCGATGTATTTTGCGCTGTCACGAACGATGACGAAGCCAATATCATGGCTTCAATGCTGGCCAAGCGGTTAGGCGCAAGAAAGGTAATGACACTGATCAGCAATGCGGACTACGTAGACCTGATCCAGGGGCGGGAAATAGATATTGCGATTTCTCCCCAGCAAACGACTATCGGCAGCCTGCTAACGCATGTGAGGCGAGGCGATGTGGTTAACGTTCACTCTTTGAGGCGCGGCGCAGCAGAAGCGATAGAGGCAATTGCGCACGGCGACCACCGGTCATCAAAAGTGGTCGGTAGACGGCTGGACGAAATCCCGTTACCCGAAGGAACCACGATCGGGGCCATTGTCCGGCATAACGAAGTACTCATCGCCCATGACCATATTCGGGTACAGCCGGATGACCATGTTATTCTATTTTTGGTTGATAAAAGCCGGGTCAGGGAAGTTGAGAAACTGTTCCAGGTCGGGCTGACGTTTTTCTAGGGCCGTTAATGCATCGCCAACCCATGACAACAAGAACCCATCTATAGCGCAGGGAATCCGCAAGACGATATGCATATTTCAATCATTTGCCGCATTTTAGGTATTTTATTGATGCTGTTTAGCATCACAATGCTGCCTCCCATTGTTGTATCGCTGATTTATGATGACGGCCAGCTGACCCCTTTTGTCGATGCCTTTGGCCTGATTTTGTGTATTGGCGCTCTGGTCTGGTTCCCGGTTAGAAACAAGAAAGAAGACCTTCGGGTAAGAGACGGCTTTGTTATCACTGTACTATTCTGGCTAGTGCTGAGCCTGAGCGGCTCAATACCGCTCTATGTCAGTGACAACCCATCGATGTCTTTTGTCGATGCCTATTTTGAGTCGCTTTCAGGCTTAACCACCACCGGTGCAACCGTTATTACCGGCATTGATGACTTGCCGCAGTCTATTCTTTGGTACAGGCAGCAACTGCAGTGGCTGGGAGGTATGGGTATTATCGTACTAGCGGTCGCTATTCTCCCGATGCTCGGCATTGGTGGCATGCAGCTTTACCGGGCAGAAACCCCAGGTCCGGTAAAAGACAACAAACTCACCCCCCGAATAACCGAGACCGCCAAAGCACTTTGGTATATCTACCTCGGCCTCACAACCCTTTGTGGCATAGGGTATTGGCTGGCAGGGATGAGCGTTTTTGATGCGATAACCCATAGTTTCTCAACCATCGCCATCGGTGGATTTTCAACTCATGACGACAGTATCGGCTATTTTGACAGCACCGCCATTGAACTCATCGCCATTGTATTTATGTTCTTATCCGGCATTAATTACGCGCTGCATTTCTTTTCCTGGCGGCAGCGATCAATTTTTGTCTATCTAAAAGACCCCGAGTTTCAGTTCTATGCTTTAGTTGTTGGTGGAGTCAGCATCATTACCGTCTCAGTGCTTCTAGCGACTGAAACCTATGAAATCACTGAAGCCATCACCAGCGGTTTATTTGAAGTGGTTTCGATTGCCACCACCACGGGTTTTGCAACGGCAGACTTTGCTAACTGGCCATTGGTACTGCCCTTCCTGCTATTTGTGGTCGCCTTTATTGGTGGCTGTGCGGGTTCAACTGGTGGCGGAATGAAAGTTATACGAATTCTGCTGATATACAAACAGGGGCTGCGGGAGGTGAAACGACTCATTCACCCCAACGCCATTATCCCGGTAAAACTGGGCAGAAAACCCGTTCCTGATCGCGTAATCGAAGCGGTCTGGGGGTTTTTCTCGGTATACATGTTTATGTTTGTCTTTATGCTGATTATTCTGCTGGCAACGGGGCTCGATCAGGTTACAGCCTGGTCTGCGGTAGGGGCTTGCATCAATAATCTGGGGCCAGGGCTTGGCGATGTGGCTTATCATTACGGCGACTTAAACAGCACTGCAAAGTGGGTGTTATGTTTTGCCATGCTACTGGGGCGGCTTGAAGTATTTACTTTACTGCTACTATTTACACCCGCATTTTGGCGGCATTAAGGACTGTCTAACGTTAAAAAGGGTGGTTAATACCGGAAAGAGCCTCATAGTCTTGATGAAAGGAGGCACAACTGGATTCAGGGTTTATTTTCAGTGACGTCTCTTGATTCCGCTGCGCTTTATCAAGGCTACAATCAACAGTACACTCTATTAACAACTCACTCTATTAACAGCTCGCTCTATTTTTTACTGCCAGTAAATTTCTTAATATCGCCTAACAATCGTTCTGCAAAGCTGCCGATTTCATCTTTAGCTTTCTGTACCGCCGATGTTTCCTTCTCACTTGGCTCTTCAGTACTTTCAGCTCGTTCAGCCTTTTTCGTCTTTGTTGATGTATCTGACTGCTGCTGGTAAACAGGCAACGACGCTTTCATGGCTTTCTTAGCTTCGGAGTCTGACGCCAGGCCATACCACTCGGCAACTTTCTCGACCGCCATCTCGAAGGCTTTTTCGAACCCGTGCACATCAATAGATAAGGTTGTACGCCTTATCTCGTCTTCCCAGGGGATATTAATCCGTAACTCAAATACCTCGGTCGGGTTGCGCCCTTTTCGCCTGACGATAATTCTGCGAACCCCTCTAATACGGCCATCAGGCCGCATATGAAACTCTTTCGTGTAGGCTTGTGCGGTGTAGTAGGCTTTCTGCCGCTGTGCTAACTTTTCATCAATCGCTTTTGCCTTGCTATATGCAGCCTTGCGACTTCGCTTAATGCGCACATATTCCTGGTACTCAGTCCCTCCCCATGCCCTAAAAACTCGGTAATAGGGTAGGTCGCCATATTTATGATCATAAATCGCCATAACGAGTCACATCACACGCTTGATTAGTCAAAAAGAGGGTAGAAAAGTGCAGGATGCTTTTCAGCCTGACCCAAATAGAGAGACTTCCTGCCAATTTCTAACCGAGAGTTAATAACAGTTTAGTGTATTTTTCAAAACTACCAAACTCGACCTTTATCATAATGATGATTTTCGCCAGGACGGCGACGCTTAAAGCGTTTATATTCCCACTGATACTGTTCCGGGATGTCTCGCACACAAGATTCAACACTACGATTAAGTGCTGATATTGAGGTAATCAGGTCATCGGAGGCGATCTCATTATCCGCCTCTTTAATCACTATTTTAAAACCATCACCATTTGGCAACCGCTGAGCATAAGTGCACAGCACTGTCGCCCCGGTTTTTTCAACCAGCTTGGAGACCAGTTTCATGGTGTTGGCTTCAACGCCAAAAAATGGCGCAAACTCACCGCCGCTAAAAGGGGGCTCCTGATCTGGCAGAATACCGACTACCCCACCGGAACGTAATATTTTAAATAACCGTAACACACCACGCTTGTCTGTTGGAACCAGCTCGGAACCGACTCGCCCTCGCACCTTTGACATATACTCTTCAAGCTCTTTTACCTTGGGAGGGCGATAGAGCGCAGCCATATTAAACATTGAAGAAAAATATAACCCTGCCAGCTCCCAGTTCCCCAGGTGTGGGGCCAGCAACAGAATACCTTTTTCTTGTTCAATCGCTTCATCAATTAGCGACGTCCCTTCAACTTCCCTGATCATTTCAAGACATTTTTCGACCGGCCACTCCCATGCCATGCCTACCTCAATCGCCGTTTTGCAGGTCTCCTGAAGACTTCTTTTGAGTAGCGTTTCTCGCTCTCTCTCAGAGAGCTCTGGATAACAAAGCTTAAGATTAATATCGCTTACTCGTACAGGGTCCAACTTTAACAACCAGAGCAGTCGCCCTAAAAAACCGCCCACTTTTTGGGCCGTTCTCAACCTCATACGTGCCATTAATTTAATGGCGAAAATAACCCACCGCGCCTTATTCAAAACGAGCCTCTACAATCAATAGTTTATCTTAACTACCCAGATAATTTGCCTAAACCACACCGTTGCGCAAAGCTTAGCGTAACCAACCAATTAAAAATAGCCTGACACTCAGGCATTTAAAGAGATATTTTTCGAACCAATTATTGAAACAAACTCAGTATAAGCTAGTCTTAATAAGCACTGTTCTCGCTTATCAAGAAGCCAATTCACCAGGGTTAGGCACCAGAACTCAACCCATATAATAGAGCTAAACATAGCAGAGTCATCTCACATTTTAGCAATGAAGCATGTCGCAATGAGTACCGCAAAGTCCAAATCAACATCCCTTGGCAATCAGTTAACATTCTGGTTCCTGTTACTGTCACTGCTGCCGTTAGCACTGGTCGCGTGGATTAGTTATCAACAGGCAAACTCCAGCCTGACCCAAGCCGCATCAGAAGAACTGGAGTTATCGGCAAAGCTTAACGTCAGTTTCATTCAGACCTGGTTCTCTTACCGTTTTGCAGACCTGCACACTCATGCAGAGAATAACGACAATACGGAACTATTGGAGCGACTTACAGAGGGGCTAAGGCAGAGTGGCCAGCTTCCGCACCGTTATGTAAAAAGTAATGACTGGCTGAGTTTAGTTGAAAGCAGCCGTAACGAGTTAATCAACCTGAGCGAACACTATAACTATATTTATGATCTGTTTTTAATCGATTCAGAGGGCAACATACTCTACACCGTCGCCAAAGAGTCGGACTTGGGCGGTAACCTGTTTAGTGGCCCACTCGGCAATACACTATTCGCGAAAAGCGTCAAAAAATCGCTAATATCAGGGCAGGCGCAGTTTTCGGATCTGGAGCACTACTTGCCATCAAATAACGCAATTAGTGGCTTCCTGACGGCCCCAATGAAGAATGAATCTGGTCAGACTATTGGGGTGTTTGCTATTCAAATAAAGCTTAACCAGATTTTTGAGTTACTTCATAACGAGACATCCAGCAACGTTAAGCACTACCTTGTTGGCCAAGATGGGCTGCTCAGAACCCCTATCTCCAATAACCAGGCCGAGGTCTTAACCAAGTCCATCGCCAGTATTCAATACCAAGCATGGCGCAACAAGGATTCCAGTCAAAACCAGTCTCAAGAGAGCATATCGGTCAGCGCGCCCGAAGGCAGTGCATTCAGCTATTTAGGAGCCGGTGGTAAACACGTCATTGGGCTGCGCAATACCGTCAATATTGCCAACACCCAATGGCTATTGATCAGCGAGGTAAACCAGGATATTGCACTCTCTGATGCGCGCTGGCTCGGACAAGTGGTCACACTACTGGTGTTTTTGACAGGTTTGGTGGTCATTATCATCGCCATATACCAGTCACGCCGGATTACCCGCCCCATCACAAAGCTTGCCAAGGCCAGTATGGCCGTTGCAGAAGGCGAAAAAGAGCAACAGGTAGAGGTGGGTGTCAATAACGAAATAGGTCGCTTGGCTGAAGCCTTCAATCATATGCTAACCATGCGCAAGCTGCATGAGCAGGAACTGGAAAAGAGCCACCAAGAGTCTCAGCAGGCGCTGGCTAATCTTGCCGATCAACGATTTGCGCTTGATCAACATGCAATCGTTACGATCACAGATGTAGATGGCATCATTACCTATGCCAATGAGAACTTTGCCAAAATAAGTGGCTACTCAGTTGATGAGTTAATTGGCCAAACCCATCAGGTTGTGAATTCAGGTTTTCACGACAACGACTTTTTCAAAGATATTTACGACACCATTACCCGCGGCCAAGTATGGCATGGAGAGATATGCAACAAGTCTAAACAGGGCGATTTGTATTGGGTCGACTCAACAATCGTCCCTTTTATGGGACAACATGATAAACCGCAGAGTTATATCGCCATTCGTACCGATATCACCAAGCGGAAAGAGACCCAGGCAACACTGTTAGAAGCAAAAAACGCGGCGGAAGCTGCCGTTGAGGCAAAGGGCGAATTCCTGGCCAGTATGAGTCATGAAATTCGAACCCCGATGAATGGGGTTCTGGGTATGCTTGGGCTACTGATCAATAGCGACCTGTCAGATAAACAACGCCACAAGGTTTTACTTGCGCAATCCAGCGCCCAATCCTTGCTTGCCCTTATTAATGATATATTGGATTTCTCAAAGGTTGATGCGGGCAAAATTGAACTGGAGCTTATGGACTTCAACTTGCGAGCATTACTTGGAGACTTCGCAGAAGCCATGGCTTTAAAGGCTCAGGAAAAAAATATCGAACTGGTTCTGGATATCACCAATATCGACCAATCATCTATCAAGGGCGACCCGGGGCGCTTGCGGCAAATTCTCACCAATATCGTAGGCAATGCGATTAAATTTACAGAGTCAGGCGAGGTTATTATCGCAGCAGGCATCAAAGAAACTGCCAGCAACAAAGCTACTTTTTATTGTTCGATTCAAGATACAGGGATAGGTATCCCTGCCAACAAACGGGCAACACTGTTCGACCCATTCACCCAGGTCGATGCCTCGACAACCCGAAAGTATGGCGGTACAGGTCTGGGTCTATCGATCGTTAAAAAGCTCTGCGAGCTAATGGGTGGAAGTATCTCTGTTTCCAGTCAACCGGGCAAAGGCTCCCATTTTGAATTCACGCTCACCTTCGAGACCAGCGAACACTCTGTAGTGGTCAAGCCACCCACCGATATAACAAACCTGAATATCCTGGTGGTTGATGACAATAATAGCAACCGGAATGTGCTGGTTGAGCAACTGAAGCACTGGGGAGCCAATGTGGTTTCAGCAGAGAGTGGGAAGGCCGCTTTAGACTACCTGAATAAGCAATACCAGCAACCAGGCCAACACAAAATTGATATTGCATTGATAGATATGCAGATGCCGGAAATGAGCGGCAAGGCACTGGGAAAAGCGATACGCAGCAACACTTGCTTTGATGCGATAAAGCTCGTGATGATGACATCAATGGGCCACAGAGGCGACACTCAGTACTTTGCTAATCTGGGGTTCTGCGCCAGCTTCCCAAAACCAACCACGACCTCAGACCTGTTTAATGCCCTCACTGTTGCGACAGGCGACATATATTCAAATCAGCCCCCAAAATCCCAAATCGTCCAGCAATACTTGGATGCTACCGGTGACTGTCAGGCATCAACAACATCAGGCAAGGAGTCCGACCAGATTAAGTGGCCAAGCAACACCCGTCTGTTACTGGTCGAAGACAATCATGTGAATCAACAGGTCGCGTTAGGTGTGCTGGATAATATCGGCCTTACTGCGGATGTTGCGGGTGACGGCATAGAAGCACTGTATTCACTGAACGATGCCCCCGAAGAGAACCCATACACACTGGTATTGATGGATTGCCAGATGCCAGAAATGGACGGTTACGAAGCAAGTCAAAATATCAGGGCTGGAAAAGCGGGAGAGCGAAATCAATCTATCCCCATTATCGCCATGACAGCCAATGCAATGAAAGGCGACAAAGAGAAGTGCCTCAGCGCGGGCATGAGCGATTACCTCAGTAAGCCGGTTGAGCCCGATGACCTCTATTCGATGATGGAGAAGTGGTTAGTCAGGCCAGCTGAAGAAGAATTGCCCGCAACACACGCCGGAGATGCAACAACATCACTGTCAGATACCGGGCATCAGCCGGATGAACAGGCTCATCAAGAGACTTCAGAGAGGGAGGTATGGGATAGAACCTCTGCGCTAAAGCGAGTTGGCGGGAAAGAGAAACGACTCGATAAATTACTCAGCCTTTTTCTCAGTGATACCTCAAATAGAGTGCTAGAGTTACATCAGAACGTTAAAGAAAAAGACAGTGAAAAAGTCCGGGTTCTAGCCCATACCATAAAGGGAAGTGCAGCCAACATTAGCGCACTGCAATTACAACAAATCGCAGGTGAGCTGGAAGCAGCAGCGCAGGACGCAAACTTATCTCGCTTTGATGCACTCAGCATGCAACTCAGTCAGGCATTTGAATCACTTAAAGAGTGCCTGTCGCAGCACGAAACAAACTAGGAGAAAGGCCATAATGAATCAACAAGCACGTATTTTGGTAGTGGATGATGCCGCCGACAACCGGCTGTTGCTCAAAATGCTGCTAGAGGATGACTATGAAGTTGTCGAGGCTGACTCGGGAGAAGCTTGTCTTGCCCAAGTCAACGAACAAGTCCCTGATCTGATTTTGCTCGATATCACTATGCCAGGATTGAGTGGCTACGAAGTCTGTGTGCAACTGCGAACCCAAAAAGAAACCGAACACCTGCCGATCATCTTTATTTCTGCCTTGGTCGGTGTTGAACAAAGGCTTGAAGGGTTTGAGGCAGGGGCAGATGACTATTTAACCAAACCGGTCGAAGCTGAGACCCTGTATAAGAAAATAACCTCCTGCCTGCAACGCCAGCAAAGCGTTAAAACCGCGCAGACGGATGCCTCAGAAGCCATGCGAATCGCAATGGAGGCCATGACGACCAGCAGCGAATTGGGTCAGATAGTGCAGTTTGTAAAAAATGTGCAGCTTATTACCACGCCACAAGCGGTGGGTGAGGCAATACAGTCAATAGCGAAAGAGTTTTCCCTGAGCACGTCTGTTATGGTGATCTCCGAAGCGACCCATTTTATCGGTTGTACCCCAGACTCAATTGAAGCAAAAATGCTAGAGCAAGTATCAAAAAGCAGCGAACGCATGGTCAGCATTGGCATACGCACGATCATTCGCAATGAGCATGTCACCCTGCTGATAAAAAATATGCCACTGGCATGATGAAAACCGCTGTGGACGATTGAAAGATCATTTGGCTGTACTAATGGATATTGCAGATGGCCACTTAGTCACACTTGCAGCACAGTTTTCTGCATCTCAACAGCGTAGACACCTGCTTGGCAAAATCATTCGTATTGCAGAAGAGCAGACCAAGAAAACCAGTGAAAAGCTTAACCACCACCAAAGCACATCACAATCAATCATGGAGGGGATGATCAATAGCCTGGAAAGCATGCTCTTTGGGCTGGGTCTGGAGGATGACCAGGAGAAGAAACTCATGGAACTGGCAAACCACACCTCTTTACAGCTTCAAGAAGCCAGTCGAAGCACCGAAGACCTGGATCGGGAGTTAGGCGTGATCGTCGAGAGTTTATATTCGTTGATGCAAAAAGAGAGTTAAGTGCACAAATTGTTAGCCCTGTCTGATTTGGCCGCAATATCAGGTAGAATGTTGCACCATATTGACTAAGACACTTTTAGAAGGAGTAATCATGGAATACAGCATCTACCTCTCTGGCGAAATACACAGTGATTGGCGCGAGCAAATTGAATCTGGCATTGAAGCGGCAGGCCTGGATATTAATATCTACAGCCCTGTCACTCACCATGAGTCCAGCGATGAAGTGGGTGTTAAGATTCTCGGTGAAGAAGAAAAGCCATTCTGGAAAGATCACAAGGCCGCTAAAATCAATGCGATTCGCACCAACACCCTGATTCAACGCTCAGATGTTGTTGTCGTCCGGTTTGGCGAAAAATACAAACAGTGGAATGCCGCTTTTGATGCGGGCATAGCCATCGGTCTTGGTATACCACTGATTGTTATGCATGACCCCGCTTTAACCCATCCACTAAAAGAGATTGACGGTGCCGCAATGGCGGTAACTGAAACCCCTCAGCAAGTGGTTGAAATCTTGAAATATATCAGCCAATAAACACCGCCCCAAGCCATCGCTATTTTAAATGAGCTGACAACCTCCCCCAAAGTGCCAACAGGCCCAACAATTGGGTAAATTGTTGGCTCATTTATGGCCCTGAAGACGTGCATAAAAACCTTACAGCGCGCTATAATGGCAGGTTTTATTAGTGTAAGCACCGTTAGCGCTGGCAGAACACCGTTAACGGCAACAGAATTCATACAATAACCGAACTGGTGAACTTTTCGTGACTAGTCAAACCAAACCCGATGCAAGTACCTTTCAGGGCCTGATTATCGCTCTCCAACAATATTGGGCAGAGCAGGGCTGTGTTGTTCTTCAGCCACTGGATATGGAGGTGGGTGCAGGCACCTTCCACCCGGCCACTTTCTTACGTGCAATTGGCCCAGAGACCTGGAATGCAGCCTATGTTCAGCCAAGCCGCCGCCCTACGGATGGTCGTTACGGTGAAAACCCTAACAGACTGCAGCACTACTACCAGTTTCAGGTTGTTCTAAAGCCTTCTCCTGACAATATTCAGGAGCTTTACCTGAACTCCCTTAAAATGCTGGGCATTGATCCGCTGGTTCACGATATCCGCTTTGTAGAAGATAACTGGGAGTCCCCTACGCTGGGTGCCTGGGGCCTTGGCTGGGAAGTCTGGTTGAACGGAATGGAAGTGACCCAGTTTACCTACTTCCAACAGGTTGGCGGCCTTGAGTGTTTTCCCGTTACCGGTGAAATTACCTACGGGCTGGAACGAATTGCCATGTACTTGCAAGGGGTTGATAGTGTTTATGATCTGGTCTGGGCAAAAGGCCCGGAAGGGGTTGTCACCTATGGGGATGTGTTCCACCAGAACGAAGTTGAAATGTCGACCTATAACTTCGAGCAGGCCGATGTTGAGTCACTATTCACCAACTTCGATACCTATGAGAGAGAAAGCCAGCGCTTAATTGGTGAAGGCCTGCCTTTGCCTGCTTACGAGCTGGTACTTAAAGCGTCTCATACCTTCAACATGCTGGATGCACGCCATGCAATTTCAGTAACCGAACGGCAGCGTTTTATTCTTCGTGTTCGCAGTCTTTCAAGGGCCGTTGCACAGTCCTACTTTGATCGTCGTAAAGAGTTAGGGTTCCCTTTAGCACCGGACGCATTAAGAAATGAAGTATTAGCCAGCCTGAAAGAAGGGGAGAGCAACTAATGTCTGCACAAGATTTTCTGGTCGAAATTGGTACCGAAGAGTTACCACCCAAGGCCCTCAAAAAACTCTCTACCGCTTTTTCAGATGGCATCCAGCAGGGGCTAAAAGCGGCAAACCTGGAGTTTGCATCGGTTGAGTTATTTGCCGCTCCCCGTCGCCTGGCCGTTCGTGTTAATCAGCTGAGTGATACACAACCCGATACCAATATCGAAAAGCGAGGCCCTGCTGCAAAAGCCGCGTACGACGCAGATGGCAACCCAACTCGCGCACTTGAGGGTTTCGCTCGTTCATGCGGTGCCACCGTTGAGCAACTCGAAACCATGGAAACCGACAAAGGCGCATGGTTGGTCTATCGCTCAGTTCAGGCAGGGCAAAAAACAACCGAACTGCTACCTGAAATAGTGACAAAATCTCTGGCACAGCTGCCTATTCCAAAGCGCATGCGCTGGGGCGCCCGTCGGGTTGAGTTCGTACGCCCTGTGCAATGGGTCATCATGCTGTCTGGCTCTTCGGTTATCGACTGTGAGATTTTAGGACACAAAGCGGGCAACCAAACCCGTGGCCACCGTTTCCACTGCAACGAAATGTTGACCATCAATGTACCGTCAGAGTATGAAACCACACTATCTGAAAAAGGCTACGTGATTGCCGACTTTGAGGCCCGCCGCGAAAAAGTGCGCTCCAGCGTTACCGCGATTGCTGAAACAGTCAACGGGCAAGCGGTGATTGATGAAGAGCTACTCGATGAAGTCACCGCACTTAACGAGTGGCCTGTTCCACTCATCGGCCGTTTTGAAGAACGCTTTCTGGACGTACCCGCCGAAGCACTGATTTCTTCAATGAAAGAGCATCAAAAGTACTTCCACATCGTGGATAACAAAGGCAACATGCTGCCAAACTTTATTACCCTCAGTAATATTGAGAGTAAAGACCCGGCACAGGTTGTCTCTGGAAACGAACGCGTTATCAGGCCTCGTTTGGCCGATGCGGCGTTCTTTTATGAAACCGATAAAAAACAAAGCCTTGAGTCTCGTGTTGAGCTGCTTAAGCCGATTGTATTTCAGAAACAACTTGGCTCAATCTACGATAAAGTTCAACGCACATCAGGGCTGGCAGGCAAAATTGCTACCGCGATTGACGGCGATGAGCAACTTGCCAAGCGCGCAGGGTTGCTATTGAAGTCTGACCTTGTATCCGAAATGGTGCTTGAATTTACCGATCTTCAGGGCATTATGGGCATGTATTACGCCCAACACGATGGTGAGCCAGAAGAAGTTGCGACCGCATTAAACGAGCAGTATATGCCTCGTTTTGCGGGCGACCAGCTCCCTTCGACCAAAACAGGCTGCGCAGTTGCGATTGCCGATAAACTCGACTCTTTGGTCGGTATCTTTGGCATCAATCAACCCCCAACCGGAACCAAAGACCCATTCGCATTAAGAAGGGCATCGTTGGGTATATTGCGCATTATGGTCGAAAAAGAGCTCAAACTGGATCTTGCCGACTGTATCGACTGGTCTATTGCTCAGCACAGCGAACTGCCAGCAGCCGCGCCTGTTGAGAAGCTTAAAGATACCGTTATCGATTACATGCTTGACCGTTTCCGTGCATGGTATGAAGAAGAAGGTATTCCTGCCGAGGTATTCCTGGCGGTTCATGCCCGCAGGCCGACCCGTCCACTGGATTTTGATCAGCGCATCAAAGCCGTGAACCAATTCCGCCAGCTACCGGAAGCCGCCGCACTCGCAGCCGCTAACAAGCGCGTATCCAACATTCTCAGTAAAGTGCACGCCAATGACTTGGCAGCAACGCTAAACAACGACTTGTTAGAGCTTGATGCTGAGAAAGAGTTGGCAGCGGCGATTGCTGAACAAGCGGAGAAGGTGAGCCCACTATTCACCGCAGGGAACTACGGCGAAGCATTGCAATCACTCGCGTCATTAAGACCCAGCATTGACCGTTTCTTTGACGATGTCATGGTAATGGCTGATGACGAAGCAGTGAAAAACAATCGCCTGGCATTGTTGAATCAGCTTAGATCGCTGTTCTTAAGCGCTGCGGATATCTCGCTTTTATCTTCATAAGCGTTTGTTTAGGTTGTCATCCTCGCGCACAAGGTGAATTGCGCAGCAAGAGAGCACCCTGGGGTGGGCGAGGATGACAAAACTATTTTTAAAGAGTCCCCCTCAGGTAAGCGTCATATGGCCAAAAAGAACAAATTCCGTCCCGTCTGGCACCCTGCTCTATGGCCAACATGGATTGTTGTTTTTATCCTATTCTGCATTTCTCTATTGCCCTTAAGTACTAAGCTGTCACTGGGCGAAAAACTGGGAAAATTACTGCATAAAAAATTAAAAAGCCGAGCAAAAGTTACCAGGAAAAATATTGCAGCCTGCTTTCCAGAACTTAGTGATGAAGAGCAGGCACGCCTGATTGAAGATACCTTCATCTCATGCAGCAAAGGATTCATGGAAACCACTCATGTCTGGTGGAGAGACGTGCAACCCATGGTTGATAACTTAACCATCATCGGCCATGAGCACCTATTGGAAGCTCAGAAGCGGGGCAAAGGCATACTGCTATTGAGTGGCCACTTCACTATATTTGACTTGGCACTTCCGCTGATCGGCTCTCAGCTACACAAGCCCGGCTATATGTATCGCCCCAATGACAACCCGGTCATTGATCGAATGATCGAGAAGGGAAGAAGACGCCACTGCGACATTCAAGGCTTTAGCAAACGCAATCTTAGAGGCATGATCAAATACATAAAAGAAGGTGGCAGCGTATGGTATGCAGCTGACCAGGACTTTGGTAGACACAGCACCGAATTTGTTGATTTCTTTGGCGTCAACACCGCGTGCATCAGTGCCCCCAGCTGGATAGCGAGAGAAACAGATGCTTCGGTTCTAGTGGTCAGTCAGTTCCGTCTGCCAAACGGGAAGTACGAAATTGCCTTTTCACCCATACTGGAAAACTTTGGCAAAGATGACGCAAAAGATGCTCAGGAATGGAACGCCTATCTGGAAGCAGAAATAAGACGCCACCCAGACCAGTACCTGTGGCTCCATAAGCGCTTTAAAACCAGAAAGCCGGGTGACGACCCTATTTATTAGTTTGCGCCTGTTATAGCCCGTCTAAGAGGGATAAAAAGGGCTAACCCTAAAACGAAAAAAGCACCAAGCGAATCGCGAGGTGCTTTTTAATATGCAGTCTATCTATCGCATATAGCGCAATATCCAAATATCGCTCTATGCCTTTCGACGGCTATCGACAGATTCCCCCAAAAGAGTAAAAACACTGACTCCATTTATCCAAATAACCTCCATTTACTGCTATTTCTATTCCTGACTCTCTCCAATATCGTTTGCCAGATAATGCTCGGAACTGAAACAACATCACGAATATTCTTTCCATCACGCACCAGCTGAATCTTCGCGGCCTTCAGTACCGCCGCCGTTGCCTTGGAAGGGTGGCCGGAATCAACAGGCGGGGCAGGGTCATACTCAATAAGCAACTGCACCGTTTCAGCATGTTTCTGACCACACAAATCCTTAACTACACTCAACGCCAAATCAATACCCGAAGAGACACCGGCAGCCGTAATAATTTTTCCTGACCTGACAATTCGTTCATCTTTTTGTGGAATAGCGCCAAAGGCTTTCAAGCCATCTTGCGCGATCCAGTGAGTGGTTGCTTTATGCCCATCTAAAATTCCAGCGGCGGCTAAAATCAAAGCGCCAGAACAAACCGATAAGGTTAACTGGCTGGTTTGATGAACTTGTTTAAGCCACGTGATCAGCGCCTGATCTGCCATTGCTGTGGCGGTATTTGCTGTTGAGCCCGGCACCAGCACAATATCCGGGCTTGGAACCTCTTCAAAGGCGTGGGTGCAACCAATTACCAGTGCCCCGCCATCAGCCACAACCGGTTGTGGCAGGTTACCTACAAAACAAATCTCAACATCAGGTACAAGCTTTAAAACCTCGTAAGGGCCCAGCGCATCCAGTGCAGTAACTCCCGGATACAGAACAATAGCAACTTGCATCAGGTTCTCCTTGGTATATATCAGTGTTGTGAGTTGACTAAATTGTATTCACTCCTGTCGTTGGCATAAATGACATAAAACGACTATTATCTGCCAAATGAAGTGTTCTAGTATTGTCTTCCTCGTTTTCCCGGGTTTTGAGCTTTTAGACCTATCAGGGCCTGCATCTGTTTTCTCGAATGCCAATGAGCTGCATAAGGGTGAGCCATATGAGGTGACGGTGGCCTCAGTAAGGGGAGGTTTGATTGAAAGCGGTTCATCAATTGCGATTCAGACTATAGCTGTCGATCAAGTAGCTGTTGGCACATCAACCACCATTCTAGTTGTAGGGGGAGACCAACCAGCCTTAATGGCCGCAGCTAAGGATTCAAGTACATTGGCTTGGTTAAAAAAAGCGTCTGGCCAGGCTGGCCGATTTGGCTCAATCTGTACTGGCGCGTTTATACTCGCAGCAGCAAACCTGCTGGAAGGCAAGTCTTGCACAACCCATTGGGCAGCCACGCAGTTTCTGAAAGCAATGCAACCCAAGGTGAATGTACTAGCAGAATCGCTCTATGTTATTGACGATAAACTTTGGACTTCGGCTGGCGTCACGACCGGGCTGGATATGGCACTGGAAATGCTCCGACAAGACCTTGGCAACACCTTGATGGCCCGCGTCGCCCAACGGTTGGTTGTTTATGCTCACCGCCCCGGCAACCAATCTCAATTCAGCAACCTTCTCGAACTCCAAAGCAAGTCAGACCGTCGCTACTCAAACCTGTTAGCCTGGATAGATGACAATATAGACCAAGCGATTAACGTGAGTGAAATGGCAGATTACATGTGCATGACAGAGCGAACGTTCTATCGTAAATTTACCGCGGCATTTAACCTCACCCCCTCCAAATACCTTGAAGAGGCCAGGCTAAACCGAGCCAAGCTTCTGCTAGAGCAAACCATCTCGGTAAAAAAGGTATCAGAAGCCGTTGGGTTCAAGTCAGAGTCAGCCTTTCGCACCCGCTTCGAAAGCCGCTTTGGCCTGTCACCATCGATGTATAGAAGGCTTCATAAGAACCCGTGGTGCAATTAGGAAAAATTGCTACTTAAAAAATTCGAAATACGCGATTGAAGTAACAGATTTCTCAAATAGGTATATTCCCCATTGCATAGCGCACAAAAATAACTATAGTAAAGCAATATATACAAAATATTGTTGAAACTGGACTACTATGATCATTCAGCTTAGGTTTTCAAATTTTTATTCTTTCGCAGAAGGAACAGAGCTTTCTTTTGAGTTAGGTAAAAAGCCAACCCCGTCTGCATACGATATTGAAATTGGAGGAACCCGTCGTTTAAACAAAGCATTAGCGGTTATTGGGGCTAATGGTTCTGGTAAAACCCAATTTATAAAGCCTTTGGCCTTCTTAAGTTGGTTTATTAGTAGTTCGTTTCTGGGCAGCAAACCGGAAGACCCCGTTCCATTCCATCCTCATACATTTAAGCGTGAAGAAGATAGCCTTTTCGAAATCACTTTTCTGCTTGATAACGAAGAATACCGCTATAAATTGATTGCCAATCGAAAACATGTAGTCCATGAGGCTCTGTATAAAAAGACAAGCCACTTGTTTAGCTACGTATTTGTGAGAGAAAAAACGGAATCAGGTTACGACTACAAACAGCAAGGATTTGGCTTCCCTTCCTCTCAAGCTCGCAATATCCGGAGTAATGCTTCACTGCTTTCTGCAGCTCACAATTACGATGTACCAATGGCATCCACATTTGTTGAATATTTTAATAAATACTCGTTCAACCTTAACGTGTCTGGCCGGCAGCATTTTCACGGTGGCAATGTCCTCGAAAGCGCAGAATACTTTTTCAAACACGCGCACTTTCTTAGCGATATGGAACGCATGATGTGTGACTTTGATTTGGGTATTTGCTCTGTAAAAATACATGAAGCAGAAGGAAAAGATGATCAAGGCCGTTCAACTAAAGTTTTCGTCCCTGTAGCAGTTCATGAATGCGAGAATATGAGTTTTGAATTACCTTTTTTTGAAGAGTCTAGTGGTACTCAGTCGGCGTTTGTCCTTTTAAGACGTATATTACCCGTACTGGAAAACGGTGGTGTAGCCATTATTGATGAAATCGATAATGATCTACATCCACATATGCTCCCACATATTCTAGAACTCTTTAAGTTTGAGCATACGAATCCTCGTCAAGCTCAAATTATTTTCACCTGCCATACTCCGGAAGTATTAAATTTGCTTAAGAAACACCAGGCATATTTAGTTGAAAAAATAGATCAGCAAAGCGAAGCTTGGCGACTTGATGAAGTAACAGGACTTCGTGCAGACGATAATCTTTATGCTAAATATATGGCCGGTGCATTGAGCGCTGTACCAAACCTCTAAGGAACGGCGGTATGGCGAAAAGAAAAGGTCGAAAAGTTAAACTTGCTTCACTGATCATCGTTGGAGAAGGGCCTCATGACAAAGCCTTCTTAAACCATATGAAGCGGTTATACGATGGCGACACGGGCCAGACCGTTAAGGTTGATAGTGCTGACGGGGGCTCTCCTGCAGATATCATCAAAACAACTGACCGCAAATACAAGCATGCAGCTTATGATCGACGCTATATTTTAATGGACTCAGATGTCACTATCAGACAACAAGACAGAGATCGTGCTCGAAAACTTAAAATACAGTTAGTTATATCTGAGCCGATCTGCCTTGAGGGTATGCTATTAGAGGTATTGGGACAAAAAGCGCCAGACAATAACGATTCATGTAAAGCGAAATTACATCCGCAACTTTGCGGACCACCAACAAATCACAACAGCTATTCCGAATGTTTCCCCAAACTGGTATTGGATAAAACAAACAAAGAGCAAATAGTGACATTAAGACAGATAATAGCGAATAAGTGAATTAGCGATTTTCCTTTTATTAATAACCTCAGAAGCATCTTCAAACGATATTCCTTATTTGGAACTCTGGAACGAAAAATGGAAAGAACTCGATATAGGTAGAATGGTTTAAATGATTGGGGTAATAATTACATAGAAAGGTTAGGTTATAACTTCTTAGCAAATAAGAAACTCAGATAGGTAGCTATCTTTTATTTAGCAACAATACATGGTGTAAATTCGTTGCCAAATATGAATTCGCTATATTCACTATCAAATATTAGTAAGAGTTATGCTTCTTACAACCCATACACCATAACTTCCGAAAATTCCTTTCAACACACTAGTTATAGAAAAGGCCCTCGAAAGGGCCTTTAGTTAGATGAAAAAGTGTGAGAAAACTGACACTTATAGTGAGAATCTACAACAAATCAAACATCCAGATTCGTCACTTCTAGCGCATTGGTCTGAATAAAGTCTCTACGTGGTTCAACTTCGTCACCCATGAGTGTGGTGAATATCTGGTCTGCACCAATGGCATCTTCGATATTTACTTTCATCATTCGGCGGCTTTCCGGGTCCATGGTGGTTTCCCAAAGCTGCTCAGGGTTCATTTCTCCCAGTCCTTTATATCGCTGGATATAAAGACCACGTTTAGCTTCTTTCATTAACCATTCAAGCGCTGTGACGAACTTGCTGACGGGCTGCTGACGTTCGCCGCGTTGTACGTAAGCGCCTTCTTCTATTAGCCCGGCTAAGCTTTCTGCCAGCTTGGCAATAGACTTATAAGAAGCCGATTCGAAAAACTCATAGTTAAATACATACTCAGTAGAGATACCGTGTACGTAAACATCAACTTTGGGTAAGAACACACTTCTTTCGGTATCTTCAGAAATACCAAACTCGTAGCGCATACCGGTTTTAGTATCGATAACCAGCTGTTCTGCCATTGCATCACACCAGGCTTGAACGGCAGCTCTGTCACCCAATGCTTCAAATGCCAGCGGTTTTATTGCAAGCATCTTATCAAGTACCAGAGCAGGGTAGGTGCGCGACAATCGTTCGGTAATTGCTTCAACCGCTCTGTAGTCATTCACGAGTGTTTCTAACGCGGTGCCCGTCACAGGTGGCGCGCTAGGGTTAACAAACAGGTTGGTGTTTTCAAGCGCTGATTGAGTCAGGAATTGCTCTAACGCTTTTTCATCTTTTAAGTACTGCTCTTGCTTACCTTTTTTAACTTTATACAGCGGTGGCATCGCAATATAAACATAGCCATTTTCGATGATTTCTCGCATCTGTCTAAAGAAGAAAGTCAGCAATAATGTGCGGATGTGTGATCCATCCACATCGGCATCAGTCATGATGATAATGTTGTGGTAACGCAGCTTTTCAATATTAAATTCTTCGCGCCCAATGCCACAGCCCAATGCGGTGATTAGCGTGCCAACCTCGGCGGAAGATAACATCTTATCAAAGCGTGCCTTTTCCACGTTTAGAATCTTACCTTTCAGTGGCAGAATAGCCTGTGTTTTTCTGTCACGACCTTGCTTGGCTGACCCGCCAGCAGAGTCACCCTCCACTATGTATAGTTCGGAGAGGGCTGGGTCTTTCTCTTGGCAGTCTGCCAGTTTCCCGGGTAAGCCTGCAATATCCAATGCACCTTTACGACGCGTCATTTCTCGTGCTCGGCGGGCCGCTTCTCTGGCTCTGGCCGCCTCGATCATTTTGTTAACAACCTGCCGTGCTTCTTGGGGGTTCTCAGCCAGGAAGTCACCAAATATCGCGTTCATTTCCTGCTCGACAGCCGTTTTTACTTCAGAAGAGACCAACTTATCTTTGGTTTGCGATGAGAATTTCGGATCAGGAACTTTAACCGAAACAATAGCGGTAAGCCCTTCACGCGCATCGTCCCCAGAGGTGTTTACTTTCTCTTTTTTACCTAACCCTTCTCGTTCTATATAGGCATTCAGTGAACGCGTTAGAGAAGCTCTGAAGCCTGCAAGGTGGGTGCCTCCATCTCGCTGCGGAATATTGTTGGTAAAGCAAAAGATGTTTTCCTGATAGCTGTCATTCCATTGCATGGATACTTCAACTTCAACGCCATCTTCTTCGCGAAACTTTCTGAAGTGGAATATCTGATTAATCGTCGTTTTATTGGTGTTTAGGTATTCAACAAACGCTTTGAGTCCACCTTCATATTCGTAAACTTCTTCTCGTCCAGTGCGTTCATCTTTTAATACAATTCGTACACCTGAGTTTAGGAATGCCAGCTCACGAATCCGTTTTGCTAAAATATCGTAGTGAAATTCGATATTGGTAAAGGTCTCAGGTGAGGGTACAAAGTGAACCTCTGTCCCTGTTTTTTCAGTTTCACCTATGACGGTTAACGGCTTTGCAGGTACGCCATGGTGATAGACCTGCTCATGAACTTTTCCAGCTCGTCGAATGGTTAAACGCAGTTCGTTTGAAAGAGCGTTTACAACAGAAACACCTACACCATGAAGACCGCCTGATACTTTATAGGTGTTGTCGTCAAACTTGCCGCCTGCATGGAGTACAGTCATGATAACTTCAGCAGCTGACACACCTTCATCTTCATGAATATCAGTTGGTATACCACGCCCATCATCCGATACAGTTATAGACTCATCAGCATGAATGACTACTTTAATTTCTGAGCAGAACCCTGCTAAAGCTTCATCAATAGAGTTATCTACAACCTCAAACACCATGTGGTGTAAGCCAGTCCCATCATCAGTATCGCCAATATACATGCCTGGGCGCTTACGAACCGCATCCAGACCTTTAAGCACTTTAATACTTGATGAATCGTATGAATTATTATCTGTCATCTATAACGCTCCTAAGGCGTGCTTCCTGCGTACATATCGAACTAGTTCGTTTTGTTATGCCCGCGTAATAACTTAATTAACTTGAGAAACTTTGCCATGTTCCACGTGGAACATTCTTACATCTGTACCCTCATCAAAATGAGGGAGCACCGAGTCAACTTCTACAACCGTGAGGATGACCTGGCTTTTCAGTTTCTCTAAATATGAACACACATTTTTCCGATGCTCCAAGTCTAATTCGGCGCTAATATCGTCGATTAAGTATACCGACTTACGCCCCAATAGATTATTCAGTAGGGCACCTTGAGCTAGAATCATCGAAAAAATGAGTATCTTTTTTTGGCCACGAGAGAGTACTTCGTCAGCATATCTGCCGTTAACCTTTATTCTTATATCTGCCCGATGAGGACCTTGGTGTGTATAACCGGATTTATTGTCTCGCTCGATATTGCTATCAAGCACTGACTGATAATCCGTCTTTTTGTCCCAGCCTCTATAGTAACTTATATCAATACTAATGGTCTGATTAAGTAACTTGAGAATATCATTTATCACTGGTACTAACGATACTATAAAGTCACTTCGGAACTTGTCGATTCTAATTGCCGTATCGACCATCTGGCTATCCCAGGGAGCCATCAGAGCACGATCTATTCTACCACGTCGTAACAAGGTATTCCGCTGTTTTAAGCTCTTTGTATAGCGCCTCCATGCATCAGAGAAGCGATGTTCCACGTGGAACACTCCCCAATCCATATAACGCCTTCTATTATTGGGGCCACCATCCAGCAGCTCAAACGTTTCAGGCTCAATCAGTAGTGTAGGCGTGATGCTTGCCAACTGGATTGCACTCCGAACAAACTCGCCGTTAACTTTAATCAGCGCACTTTTGTTCTTTTCACGAGAGATACCGATTCTGTTCTGATGGCCATGTTCATCTTCCGTTGCTGAGAACAACGTAAAACCAAAAGCGTTGTGGGTGATGATGGAATCAAGTTTGCTGCTTCGAAATGACTTGCCCACAGAGAGATAGTATAGAGACTCAATTAAACTGGACTTCCCACTCCCGTTTTTTCCATCAACAATATTTATATAAGGTGAGAAGGAGATCTTCTGCTCAGCGAGGTTACGAAAATGACTAACGGATATATTGCGGTATGACATCGGAAATATTTTAAACAGCGTACTGTTTTAAAAGGTATTTGCAAATGTCGTCAGACTCGAACATTTCAACACCCGTATTAGGGTCTACCAGATAAGGAACCATCATCGTTCCGGCTCGCGCCATCAAACCTTTTCTGTTTTTACCCTTTACATTATAAAAAGGAAATAGCCTGTTTCGAATAACAGGGGGGACATAATCTAGCGGCTGGTTTTTACCTACATTATGCAAAACGTAAGGAATTTCCAGTTCGCACAATAATTCTTTAACGGGTCGTGAGTATGGGCTCGACTCAAAACTATATAACTCCAGCATCATTGCAGGAGACTTCGACGGCTTATGATACATGCCTGAACCGAAACGCACAGCACTGGAAACCATTGAGGTTATTGTGTTGGTGTATCTCCGTCTCCACCGTTTTGGCAAATGACCTTTCCCATAATAACGAAAAAGGTAACTGATAATATCAAACGACTCATACAAGGATATGGATGTATTAGGGTCAATTAGATAGGGGAACTGTTCCTTACCACCAATTTTAATCGCACTGTTTCTAAAGCGAATTCCGCCTTTAGGGCAGGGGTAAATAACAATATCAAGGTCCAGTTCAGTTATCGCTTCTCTTACCAATTTACAATATGGGCAACCTTCAATATCGTACAGATGTAATCGTTGCTGAGGCCGCTTTCCCAAGCGTGAAGTACTGGTACCTCGCCACAAAGAGGCCGATGATGCTAAAGTAGCTCTGGCAAATGACAACATAAATGGCACCCTCAATTATTCGATGAGCCTCAATTTAATATAAAAATCATTGTATTAGATATTCAGTAAAAGAAACACTATTAGCGTGCCTATGAGTATCCGTTTGCATTGGCTAGTGCTTTTTAGGCACAAGTAACGAAGAGAAAAAATGACTTACCCTATAGCAAAAAGGCCAGTCTTAATAACTGGCCTTTTTGCTATTTAGCGATGTTTGGTTGCTAATAGAGATGGTTAGTGCAACATATTCAAACGATCATCTACGAACATATCCAGCTCAGGTGCCAGAATGTGGACGTATCGATCAAAATATAAGAACTGCTTCATTAACAGTGCAAACTCTCTTGGAAAGTGAATACCGTGTTGCTCACCCACTTTAACCATGTCCATCAATATGTTGTTAATTTCATCTTCATTCTTATTTGGGTCTTCAAGCACCGCATAATCAGGCACCATGGTATCCATTCGTTGATACAGCGAGCGAATATCATCAGCCAGCTTTTGAATATCGATATTTTTGTCGGTAACACCTATACGAACCATCGCACTGGCCATACCTTCAAAGTCACCCACCATAACGGATGATATAAAGTCAGAAACCGCTTCCCAGGTGCCCGCAGCTATTCGCCCGACAATGCCAAAATCGATAAAGCCGATGCGGCCATCTTCCAGCACCATTAAATTTCCGGCATGGACATCTGCATGGAAAAAGTTACATTGTGTGAGGCTGGCAAACCAAGTGTTCATTGCGGTAATAAGTGTTCTTTCCGGGTCTTTACAATAACGTCTAATGGTATCCAAATCGGTCAGTGATACACCGTAAAAGCGTTCCATTGTAAGCACTTTCCGAGTCGTTGCATGGTCATAGACTTTTGGAACAACCGCGTCGGTGTTACCGGACTTTTGCAAAAACTCTTTAAACTCTTTGAGATTGTTTGACTCTTTAAGGAAGTCGCACTCTTCCATCATCGTGCGTTGAATTTCTTGTACGATGCCGGATAACGAAGTCCATGAAAGTTTGGGGGCCAAATACTCAATGATTCTGGATGAGACATAAAGGAAATTTAGGTCAGTCAGTAGCACATTCGAAACGCCTGGCTTCTGAATCTTGATAACGACATCTTCACCGGTGATTAGTTTTGCCGCATGAACCTGAGCAATCGAGGCCGAGGCAAGCGGTTCTGGATCAATCTCCTGATACACCTGATTTAAAGGACGACCAAGCTCTTCTGTCAGAATTTTTTTCATGACACTGAAAGGCAGGGACTTAGTTTGATCCAAACAAAGCTGAAACTCTTCGACATAATCCTGAGGAAAAAAAGTCGGCGAACTGGCAATAAATTGGCCAAGCTTTATATAAGTGGCGCCCAACTCTTCGAATGTTTGTCTGAGTAAGCGTGGAGTAGGGGGGCGATCTCCTCGCAACCAATTCACTCCGGTTTTAGATAACACAGCTGCAGTTTGTCCAACTCGCAGTGCTCCTTTTACCGTATTCAAAAAAGTATCCATCATCGCCCTAATCCTAATTCCATTGATTTACTTTTAACTCAGTCATTCAAAATTACATATTCAGCTGGCTTTTCAGTCAATACGTTTTAGCAACAGATTAATTAAAGCCGCATAGGCATCACAACATAAAGGCTATTGCTCTCTTCTGTTGACTCAATAAGCGCACTGGCATTGGGGTTCGATAACGTTAGCTTAACTTGTTCGTCATTGATAACGCCCATTACATCAATAAGATAGCCGACGTTGAAACCTACCTGTAAAGGCTCACCATGATACGCGACAGCCAAACTGTCTTCCGCTTGCTCATGCTCAGGGTTATTGGCAAAAACCTGAAGCTGGTTGTCAGACAGCTGAAGCCTTACACCCCTTATATTTTCATGAGAAAGAATGCCCGCACGCATGAACATGTTTTTGAGTTCTACACGATCCGCAATAACAATTTTGTCTCCTCCACGAGGAATAACTCGATTGTAATCAGGGAATTTTCCTTCAATTAGTTTCGAGGTAAACGTATAAGAACCAATTTCAGAACGGACATGGCTATCGCTGAATGAGATATTAATGACGCCTTCTGCATCGGTTAGCAAACGTGCAAGCTCCAGTATCCCTTTTCTTGGCACAATAACCTGACGGGTATTCTCAAACGTTGTGCCAACAATATCGATACTGGACATCGCGAGGCGGTGACCATCAGTCGCAACCGCCCTGATAGACGTTGCCCCCATCTCCAGTAACATGCCGTTTAAGTAGTAGCGAACATCTTGTTGGGCCATTGCAAACGAAGTCGCCTCAAGCATCTTTTTAAAATCAGCCTGAGGCAGGGTCATGCTGATATCCTGCTGACTCTCTTCTATATTTGGGAAGTGCTCAGCTGGCAATGTAGAGAGCGTAAAATGGCTCTTTCCAGAACGAACATGCAGTCGCTCTCCCTCAACACTCAGCTCAAGCGTAGATTGATCGGAAAGTGATCGGCAGATATCAGATAGCTTACGGGCAGGTACTGTAATCTGCCCAGGGACTTCAACGTCAACCTGATCAATAGTGCAGACCAGCTCGACCTCCATGTTGGTTCCCGTCAGTTTAAGCTCGCCTTGGTTAGCGACCATCAAGATATTAGACAAAACAGGCATGGTCTGTTTTTTCTCTACTACACCAGATATAGACTGCAGCGGTGCAAGGAGTGCTTCTCGGCTTATAATCAGCTTCATAGTGAATCAGCTCTTATTCGACTCTTTATCGTTAGATAACTATATTGTTATGTGGTTAACCGTTTAGGTCGTTAGTGTTCTTAAAAAATTCTGATAGTCTTCCCTAATACTAGGGTCTGTTTCCTGCAACTCAACTATTTTTTTACACGCATGCAGAACAGTCGTGTGGTCTCTGCCACCAAACGCATCGCCTATTTCCGGGAGGCTATGATTCGTTAGCTCTTTCGAAAGCGCCATAGCAACCTGTCTTGGCCGGGTAATAGACCGTGTTCTTCTTTTTGACAATAAATCAGCAACTTTAATCTTGTAATATTCCGCAACAGTTCGTTGAATATTATCAATGCTAACTTGTTTTTCGTGCAGCGCTAAAAGGTCTTTCAAACACTCCCTTATAAAGGGTGGTGTAATTTCCTGACCAGTGAAATGCGCATTTGCCGCAACCAGTTTTAGCGCACCCTCCAACTCTCTAACGTTAGACCTGATTTTTTGAGCAATAAAAAAGGCCGACTCGCTGTTTAGACGAACATTAGTCTGCTCAGCTTTTTTCATTAATATTGCCACGCGGGTTTCAAGCTCTGGCGGCTCAACCATAACCGTCAGACCCCAACCAAACCGTGATTTCAATCGCTCTTCCATATTATCAATTTCTTTCGGGTAGCGGTCACAGGTCAAAATCATCTGTTGTCCCCCCTCCAAAAGTGCATTAAATGTATGAAAGAACTCCTCTTGCGAACGTTCTTTACGAGCAAAGAACTGAATATCATCGATCAACAATGCATCAACAGAGCGGTAGAAGCGCTTAAATTCATTAATAGCATTTAGCTGTAGCGCTTTAACCATATCTGCAACAAACCGCTCAGAATGAAGGTAAACGACTTTTGCGTTAGGGTTTTTCTTAATTATTTCGTTACCCACTGCATGCATAAGGTGAGTTTTACCCAAACCAACGCCGCCATAGAGAAACAGCGGGTTATAGGCACTGCCGGGGTTTTCTGCCACTTGAACAGAAGCCGCGCGGGCAAGTTGGTTAGACTTACCTTCAACAAAGGTATCAAACGTAAATGTTGAGTTAAGAAAGCTCTGATGCTTGATAGCCCCTTCAACCTCGACCGACCGCTCTTTACTGTCGGCGTCGCTTTTACCGGCAGAACGCGCAGCTTGAGAAGCAGCCTGGGAAGATTTCTTACGGCTATCTGCGTCAGTCCTGCTTTGTCGAGTCGGTTTTAAACTGGTTTCACCGGTTTCATTTGACGAGCTGGTGCTGGCAGAGCCTATTTTTAACGTGAGGCCTGGTGCTTGGCCATCGACCAAATCCTTTAATAGCTCTTTTATCCTGTTTAAGTACTTCTCGGAAACCCAATCCAGTACAAATTTATTAGGCGCATAGAGACATATTTCATTCTCAGTAGCTTCTGCCTGCAACGGACGAAGCCAGGTATTAAATTGCTGAGAAGGAAACTCGTCTTTTAGATATTCAAGGCATTCAGCCCATAAATTTTGCGACACTATTATTTAGCTCTTTATCTTAATGATGATTTAACACGACGAATATATAGGTAATTAACCACTACAACGCACCAAACCGCTTCTATAAGTACTAACTTATACAGGCACTATATAGCTAACTCGTATTTTTGGTCGTAAATACAATTGGATCTAACGTAACTACTCACCTGACATCAAATCTAGCGATGTTAAGTGACGGTATACGCGATTGGTCTTTTAAATTAGTGGTTATTATTGGCTCTAATTCTACCTTTTAAGTCGTCGTTCATCTACCCCCCTAAAAAATAGAAATAAACACCCTGTGGATATCTAAAATTATATTTATCATATAGTTGCATACTTAGTAACAACCTTGTGAACATATTTTTAGCGAATAAAAATATCTTAAATTACAAAAATACAACCTGAGGATATCTACTAGGACAGAGCTGTGGATAACCTGAAGACAAAAAGCCCTGTGAATAAAACCGTTTTTTATCTTCAAGTTATAAACAGGCTGTATGGCTTGCTATAAATAGGCTATCAATAACTTTATCATTTCGATAACTTACCGTTTTATATAAATAATTTGATGTTTTGCACAGAATGGTTGTTCACTAATATTAATAAAAACAATAAAAGATCTTAAAAAGATATATTTCTATTTATTAAAAGATCTTTAAAAATTCATTCGTATATTTTTTATACTTTATTTTCTTAATACATTGATTAAGTTTTCAAAATTAAATAGAATTCCGCCCCTATTTTTTAGTAATAGAAAAACCAATTCGTAAGCTTGTGAGAATTAGCAATGAAAAGAACATTCCAACCTAGCGTTCTTAAGCGTAAGCGCAGCCACGGTTTTCGTGCTCGCATGGCTACCAAAAATGGCCGTCACGTTATTAACCGCCGTCGTGCAAAAGGTCGTAAGCGTCTAAGCGCTTAATAAAATCTTGTGCATATGAGCCATTACGGATTTCCTCGGCAAGTTCGTTTATTGTCTGCTGAGGATTATCGTAATGTGTTCAATGATGTTACCTGTAAAGTATCAAACCGGCATATACTGCTTCTGGCGAGAGAAAGTAATACTCAACACGCTAGAGTTGGGCTGGTAGTTGCTAAAAAAAACGTGCGTAAAGCGGTTGAACGCAACCGGTTTAAGCGTTTAGTACGAGACTCTTTCAGGTTACATCAACACAATTTAGAACCTCTTGATATTGTTGTACTTTCCAGGCCTGGTATAGCTGAACTTGATAATCAAACCATTTTCAAACAGCTTGAGAAGCTCTGGTATCGTCTTAACAAACGCGCATTAGACAATAAGCTTAAGAGTTGTTCAGATCCTAATCAGGTAGAACAGCAACAAAAGGTCAAGAATGATGGCTAAGCTGGCAATCCTTTTTGTAAGGTTTTATCAGTACTGCATTAGTCCGTTTTTGGGCAACAATTGTCGTTATTATCCTTCTTGTTCCAATTATACTCTTACAGCAATCGAGCGTTTTGGCCTGTTAAAAGGCAGTTATCTTGGACTACGTCGTTTGTTAAGATGCCACCCTTGGTCTGAAGGCGGCATTGATCACGTTCCTCACCAACATCATTGTCTTCAAGAGCGTTATCAAAAGTGCTCTGAAAAACACAAACCTGAACCAGAACAGGTAGCATGAATCCCATGGATGCACAACGCGGTATAATTTTTATAGGCTTAGCCATTGTTTCATACCTGATGGTATTAGCGTGGAATGATGACTACGGTAATCAACCTGCTACATCACCTTCTGCAAACGTAGAAATGATAGATAGCCCGTCGATTGCGGCAAACGACACAACATCTGTTTCTACCAGCGATAGCGAATTTTCTACACCAGAAGAACAGTCTTCTTCTGAGACAGACCTGAATGTTTCTAAAACTACGGGGGCTGATAATCAAAAAATTCGTGTAAAAACAGATGTTTTAGATATCTCAATTAATCTGACGGGCGGCAACATAACTGAAGCATTGTTGACTCAGTATAAAAAAACGCTTGGATCGGATGAAAATCTTGCACTGCTGCAAAATAGCCCAAACCATAAATACACTATTGAAAGCGGTCTATATGGGAAAAATGGTTTCGATTCATCCAGAAATGGCCCTTCTCCAGTTTACCAGGCAAGCAGTGATTACTTTGAGTTAGCTGACGATCAAGATGAATTAGTTGTTGATCTAAAATACATCGATGATTCGGGTGTTGAAGTCATAAAGCGTTATAGCTTTAAACGAGAGACCTATCTGGTTAAAGTCTCTTATCTGGTAAAAAACAATTCTGGCTCACCGTGGAAAGCTAATTTCTCTGGCAAAATCATTCGTGATCAGGCTCCTGATCCTTCGCAACAAAATAGTATGGGCATGCAGTCATTTTTGGGTATGGTGCTATCAAGTCCTAAAGAACCATACGAAAAATTCGACTTTGAAGATATGCGTGATCAGCCTGTTAATACAAAAGCTCAAGGTGGTTGGATAGCCTTTCTTCAACACTATTTCATGACTGCCTGGATTCCATCGGACAACCTTGAACATACTTATCAGACTAAAGTTAAAAATGGCTTATATCTGATGGGCTTTATCAGCCCTCAAGTGTCGATTGAAAATGGCCAGCAGGAAGAGATTTCAGCTAATGTTTATATTGGCCCTAAAATTATCGAAAAACTTGAGCAGGCTGCTCCAAATCTGGATTTGACCGTTGATTATGGCTTTTTGTTTTTCATTGCCTACCCCTTGTACATATTGCTTGATTTCTTACATGGCATCGTAGGGAACTGGGGAATCGCGATCATTTTGGTAACCGTTATTGTAAAGGCTGCATTCTTTAAGCTGTCTGCCGCCAGTTACCGCTCAATGGCAAACATGCGTCGTGTTGCACCAAAACTTGCTCAGCTAAAAGAGCAGTATGGCGATGACCGACAAAAAATGTCTCAAGGCATGATGGAGCTATATAAAAAGGAGAAAATAAACCCTTTGGGTGGCTGTTTACCTGTATTAGTTCAAATGCCGGTATTTATCGCCTTGTACTGGGTACTATTGGAAAGTGTAGAACTTCGTCACGCACCATTCTTTTTCTGGATTACAGATCTCTCAATTAAAGATCCATACTTCATTTTGCCAATTATAATGGGCGCAAGTATGTTTATTCAGATGTCTCTGAACCCTGCGCCACCTGATCCTGTACAAGCTAAAGTAATGAAGCTTATGCCAATTATATTTACCGTATTTTTCTTATGGTTCCCGGCTGGCTTGGTATTGTACTGGGTTGTTAACAACATATTATCCATCGCACAGCAATGGGTGATTACTCGAAATATTGAAAACGCGGCAGCTGAAAAAAGCTAAGTAAGTGTTTGAAATACAAAAGGCTCCTTTTAAGGGGCCTTTATTTTTTGCGTAACCCCTTAATAATGATTGTATTCCCTTTAATGAATTCGTTAACAAAGGCTGAATAATGGTGACCTCTGATCTTACACTACTGGAACAGGATACTATTGTTGCGTTAGCAACGGCCCCGGGTCGGGCTGGGGTAGGTATCATTCGAGTATCTGGCCCAAAATCCCAGTTGATAGCAGAGAGTGTTCTGGGTTTCCAACCCAAACCTCGCTTTGCCCACTATGGGCCGTTCCTAACAGCTGATGGTGAACAGATAGATCAGGGGATAGCGCTGTTTTTTCCCAATCCCAACTCATTTACCGGCGAAGATGTTCTTGAGCTTCAAGGCCATGGTGGCCCTGTAATTATGGATATGTTGTTACAGGTCGTTATTTCTTTAGGTGCAAGAATTGCCAGACCGGGAGAGTTCTCGGAGCGTGCTTTTTTAAATGACAAGCTTGATTTAGTTCAGGCTGAGGCAATAGCAGATTTGATTGACAGTGCCTCTGAGCAGGCTGCAAAGTGCGCACTTAGGTCGCTGCAAGGCGCGTTTTCCAAAGAGATAGAGATCCTTGTTGAGCAGCTTATCGCGTTAAGGATTTATGTGGAAGCTGCGATCGATTTCCCGGAAGAAGAAATAGACTTTTTAGGTGACGGAAAAGTCGCCAATGACCTTCAAAAAATTATCGACCAGCTTCACTCGGTTCAACGCCGCGCAAATCAGGGTACGCTGATTCGAGAAGGCATGAATGTTGTGATTGCAGGGCGGCCAAATGCTGGAAAGTCGAGTTTGCTAAACGCCTTGGCTGGGCGAGAAGCGGCTATCGTGACCTCTATCGAAGGAACGACGCGGGATGTTTTAAAAGAGCATATTCATATTGATGGTATGCCTCTTCATATTATTGATACCGCAGGGTTGCGCGAAAGCAGCGACGAAGTAGAACGAATAGGTATTGATCGAGCCTGGCAAGAGATTGAGCAAGCTGACCGTATTCTCTTGATGGTTGATGGTACCACCACAGAATCTGCTGACCCTGAAGTAATCTGGCCTGACTTTGTACACAAGCTGCCAGATATGAGTCAGATATCTGTTATCAGGAATAAAATTGACCAAACAAACGAATTGCCTGAACTAGTCGGCGATAGCGCATACCCTGTAATTAATATATCTGCGAAAAATCAGCAGGGTATAGATATTCTAAAAGAGCACCTCAAAGAGTGTATGGGTTATAACTCGACGATGGAAGGTGGGTTTACTGCAAGAAGGCGCCACATTGATGCGTTAAATGTCGCAGAAAAAGCCCTTTATACCGGTCAGCAGCAACTTCAAACAGCGGGGGCAGGCGAGTTACTGGCAGAAGACCTTAGAGCTGCACAAGAATCTCTTGGAGAGATAACAGGCCAGGTAACGCCGGATGACTTATTGGGCAGGATATTCTCTAGTTTCTGTATCGGCAAGTAGTGGTGACGAATAGTTATATGGGGTGCGTATGGCGCACCCCATTAAGCCTGTTAACAATTAATGTGCGAAGTCCAGTTTCTATATCTTTGCAATACCACTGTCAGATATTGCTTCATACATGCCGGTAATTTTGTTCATCTTTTTCAGCATTGACTCTGTTGTGACCTGAATAATGAAGGGCACATATCGACCATTCTCCATCTGCTCGAACCCCGATCTTGAAAAATCCCACTGGGCGCTCACTTTAGCCAATGCATTTTTGATTTCTTCACTATTGAGTTTTGATGAAGACAAAAACTTGAGTGCTTCATCGTATTCGCTCATAGCCTGCTTAAAAGGTTTATCCAGTTTGTCGCTTTTCAGGTTCCAGCTTTTGGCGGCATAGAACATTCCAATTCGCTGAGAGAGCATTCTCTGTCGTCCAGATACGTTAATCAGTTTGCCTTTTTGATCGCCTGAGTGCTGTTCAAATAACTTAACAACTGCTTCACACTTGGCTAATGTTGCCTCGCCTTTCTGAATTAAGCTAATTGCTTTTGATTTTTCTGGCTTTGAAATAGCTGCAAGGCGGAAACTATTCCACTGCTTTCGGACATCCATTAACGACTTGCTGATTGTTTGGTTTGGCGAGAACTCTTCAAGTTCTTCCAACTGCTGTTCAAACAAACCAATACTGCCATCGAGTTGCTCCTGCGCAGTATCTGTTGCCACATCCTGACCAATTAACAGATAAGACTTAACTATTCTTTGGGTCAACATACGTTGTCTACCCGCTTTATTGATGGCTGAATCAATAGTCAGTGTCTCTGAAAAGGCAACTGAAGGAACTGATACCAAACCTGCCATAAGGGAGAGTGCTAACAGGATATTTGGAATAATAACTGTTTTTGTTTGAAACACTGTTAACACACTATTGAGTTTACGCTTTGAGTAAAACCACATAACAAATCCTTAAAATAATCATACACTGGAGTGAGCTGCTTTAGCAGTTCATATGCCAGAACTAACGGATTGGATGCTATTCCTTTGATATGGTTTTTAATTGAGTAAAATCAATAAGATAATAAAGATTACAATCGCTTTCGTGATGTTACATAACGGCTTTTGACCAGATATAGTGCATAAATATATCCAGTGCTTTATTTATGTGATTTTTCAGTAAGTTAATAGTTGGCCAAGCCATAAGATGCTGACTATAGTTACTGTATTCCTAGTTCTTTATCTCGCGGCTGAATTTAGTGAATAGCAGGAGCCTGAAGAATGACTCAAGAGCCGGTTGTTTTATATAAAGACCGCGATCATCAATGTTTATTGTTTGACGAGTTGGTGACAGGTGAAGGGGTTCAGTCAAACCAGTTTCTAATACTGCACAAAGGAAAGGCTGTGCTGTTAGACCCTGGAGGTGATTTAACCTTTAACGCATTAAGTAGCGGCATTGCAACGTTTTGTGATACTTCAAAGCTGGATTTTATTTTTGCTTCCCACCAAGATCCAGATATTATCTCATCGCTTGAACAATGGTTACTTAGTACGCCTTGCAAGGTTATTTCATCGCGCCTTTGGGCTAGGTTTTTACCTCATTTAGTGAGCGACTCAGTTCGCAGCTCAATTAAAGGTAGTGTGTTTGATCGTATTATTGCGGTGCCGGATGAAGGCATTAATGTACCGGTAGGTGATACGGTTATTCAGTGCTTGCCTGCCCACTTTTTGCACTCGGTTGGTAATCTTCATTTCTATGACCCTATATCAAAAGTACTTTTTTCAGGCGATGTCGGAGGCTCATTTGGTGCAGGTAAAGGAGGTGACCCAGTGGAGGACTTTGAGCAGCATATCCCTAATATGATCGGGTTTCATCGTCGCTATATGACCGGTAATCGAGTATGCAGGTTATGGGCTGATATGATTAGATCATTGGATGTGGAAATGATTGTTCCTCAACATGGGCGGTATTTTCAGGGTAAAACGATGATTAATGAGTTTCTTGACTGGATCTCCAATTTACAGTGTGGAACAGACTTATTAACGGAAGATAACTTTAAAATCCCTGAGTAACCCTGCTTATTTCTCACCAGTCGCAATATTCGCTAGATATATCAGTAATAAATAAATAGCATTGATTAAATTCAGTTGCTTACGTTAGCTCGCATGGAAAATATGTATGGAAGAACATAACCAGTCAAGCCTTCTTAAATCCAAACGGTTTTTACCCTTTTTCTGTACTCAGTTTTTGGGTGCTTTTAACGACAACATTTTTAAAAATACCTTAATGTTGTTGATTGCTTTTTCAGCCACTAAAGCAATGGGAATGGAATCCAATGTCGTTATGAATCTGGCGGCAGGGTTGTTTATTTTGCCGTTTTTTCTGTTTTCTGCGATAGCGGGGCAGGTTGCTGACAAGTATGAAAAGTCATCAATTATCAGAAAGGTGAAATTAGCAGAAGTCTTTATTATGTCGTTGGCTGCTGCGTGTTTTGTCACTGAGTCGTATAGTTTACTGTTGCTGTTGTTGTTTGTGATGGGAACACAGTCAACATTCTTTGGTCCTGTTAAGTACGCAATATTGCCTCAGCATCTAGCGGATGATGAACTGGTAGGGGGGAATGCCCTGGTTGAAATGGGAACATTCGTTGCGATTTTACTTGGAACCATAGGCGCAGGTTTGTTGATGGGGTTTGAAGGGACTCAAATTTTAACAGCCTGTGCTGTGGTTGTTATCGCCGTTGCCGGGTATTTGGCCAGTAGAAAAATCCCTGTTGCTGAGTCCGCAAATCCAACGATGAAACTTAATTTCAACATCTTTAGCATGACTTTTCGAGTGCTAAAATTTGCCAGGGAAGATCGTGCGATTTACTTATCGATCATGGCTATATCATGGTTTTGGTTCTTAGGTGCTTCATATTTAACTCAGTTTCCAAATTTCGCAAAGGAAGTGCTACAAGGTGACTCCTCTGTGGTCACTATGTTGTTGGCTCTGTTCTCGATAGGTATTGGTATAGGCTCCATGTTGTGTGAGCGGTTGTCTGGGCATAAGGTCGAAATTGGTATTGTGCCTATTGGTTCCCTGGGGCTTACTCTTTTTGGCATTGATTTATACAGTGCGATACCTGCTTACCATTCAGACCAATCCTTTAACTGGTTAGCATTTGCATCAGACCCGGGTAATTTTCGAATTCTGATAGATTTGGCATGCATTGGTATATTTGGTGGTTTTTTCATTGTACCTCTGTACGCGTATATCCAGAAAAACTCTCTGCCTGAGCGACGAGCGCAAATCATAGCCGCCAATAATATAATGAATGCGCTATTTATGGTCGGAAGCGCGCTGGCTGGTATTTTGCTGCTGGGGGTATTGGACTTAAGTATTCCACAGTTCTTTTTGGTGATTGCCCTGATGAATCTGGTTGTTGCTGCTTATGTTTATTCACAAGTTCCAGAGTTTGCATTTCGGTTTGTGGTTTGGATGTTGTCTCACTCAATGTATAGAGTGACGCACAAAAACCTGGACGTTATACCTGATGAGGGGCCTGCGGTACTGGTTTGCAACCATGTCAGTTTTGTTGATGCGCTACTTATGGCTGGGGCGGTGAGAAGACCTATTCGCTTTGTTATGGATTACCAAATATTCAGATCTCCATTCTTAGGGCCGATTTTTCGCTTGGCAAAAGCCATTCCTATAGCGCCTCGCCATAAAGACGAAGAGGTTTATCAACAGGCATTTGATTCGATCTCAAGAGAGCTTGAGCAGGGCCAATTAGTGTGCATTTTCCCCGAAGGAAAGCTGACAAAAACCGGTGAAATGAATGAATTTCGCGGGGGCGTCGAGACAATACTTGAGCGTAATCCGGTAGAAGTGGTGACACTTGCACTGCAAGGCTTATGGGGGAGTTTCTTTAGCAACAAAGATGGCCCTGCATTTAGTCGCTTACCCAAGCGGTTTTGGTCAAAGGTTAATATTGTCGGGGGGCGTCGTTGGAGGCCGGAAGAGGTTACTGCTGCAGGGCTGGAGGCAGAAGTGAGGCAGCTTAGAGGGGATAACCCCTAAAATGAGCAGCTAATTGAATTATTGTGAATAAGTAGAAAAAGTGATTACTTTTTCTACTTTTGTTGTGGATAAGTTTTTTGATGAACACTGTGTTCGTATTTTTATATAAAAATAACTCATTAAATAACAGTGTCTTATGCTTTTATTCACTTAGAAGTATAGAAAATAATCATGTGGATAACTTCATTAATAACTTTTATTAAGTTGTTTCTATAAGTCTTTGAAAATAATTAAAATTAGGTTGTTTACTCTAATTTTGTAGAGATCTTTGTAAGTTAAACTAAAAAGTTTATTTTTTGATTAAAAATTACACAGTTTATGCTGAAACCCTATGGCTTTGATATTATACTACGCGGCTGTTTGTAAGAGCTGGCATGTTTTTAACTGGCTTAATGTTTAATGAGGTAAGGCTGTGGATTTTCCAAAACGTTTTGATGTAATTGTTATTGGCGGTGGGCATGCAGGTACAGAAGCTGCTTTGGCTGCTGCTCGAATGGGGAGCCAGACTTTGTTGCTGACCCATAACATTGAAACGTTGGGCCAGATGTCCTGTAACCCTGCTATTGGCGGTATTGGCAAAAGCCACTTGGTTAAAGAAATCGATGCGCTGGGCGGTGCAATGGCACTGGCCACAGATAAAGGCGGCATCCAGTTTAGAGTGCTTAACTCGCGCAAAGGCCCTGCGGTTAGAGCAACCCGAGCACAAGCTGACCGAGTACTATACAAAGCTGCTGTGCGTTCAATACTTGAAAACCAGGCAAATCTGGAAATATTCCAGCAATCAGCAGATGACCTAATTGTCGAAGGTGATCAGGTTAAAGGGGTGATCACTAACATGGGAGTCCGTTTCCACGCTGACAGTGTCGTGCTGACAGCGGGAACATTTCTGGGTGGACGGATTCATATCGGCTTAGAGAACCACTCGGGTGGTCGAGCGGGAGATCCACCGTCAATCGCTTTGGCTAATCGGTTGAGAGAGTTGCCATTTAGGGTGGGGCGATTAAAAACGGGCACTCCACCGCGTATCGATGCAAGATCCGTTGATTTCACCGTGATGGCTGAGCAACCTGGCGATACACCAACGCCTGTTATGTCGTACATGGGCAAGTTGAGCGATCACCCTGAGCAAATTAGCTGTTTTGTGACTCATACCAATGAGCGAACCCATGAAATTATACGAGGTGGGTTTGACCGGTCGCCCATGTTTAGTGGTGTTATAGAGGGGGTTGGTCCCCGCTATTGTCCGTCGATTGAAGATAAGGTTAATCGCTTTGCGGATAAAAGCTCGCACCAGATATTTGTTGAACCTGAAGGGTTAACGACTCATGAGTTATACCCAAACGGTATTTCTACCAGTTTACCGTTTGATGTGCAGCTTGAGCTTGTGCGCTCAATGAAAGGGTTTGAAAACGCACATATAACCCGTCCGGGTTATGCGATCGAGTATGACTACTTCAACCCGCAGGATCTTAAACACTCCCTGGAAACAAAGTTTATCAACAACCTTTTCTTTGCCGGCCAGATAAACGGTACAACCGGCTATGAAGAAGCAGGAGCACAAGGGTTATTGGCCGGGATTAACGCATCACTCAGGGCTCAGGGCAAAGATGCATGGTATCCAAGACGTGATGAGGCTTATATCGGTGTATTGGTTGATGATCTGATTACGCTAGGTACCAGTGAACCCTATCGAATGTTTACCAGCCGGGCAGAATACAGACTGATTCTGAGAGAAGACAATGCTGACTTGCGGTTGACGGAAAAAGGCCGAGAGCTTGGGCTGGTTGACGATGAGCGCTGGGCTGCTTTTTCTAAAAAGCGTGAGTCAATCGAGAGTGAAAGGGTTCGCTTGGACAAAACCTGGATTCAGCCAAAATCTGAGCAGGCAGGTATTGCCAACAAGTATCTTGAGCACCCTTTAAATAGGGAATATAGTCTGTCTGACCTGCTCCGCCGCCCAGAGTTGGATTATCCAAAAATAGCTGAAATCGGTGGCCAAACCATTGATGATGATAGTGTTGCCGAACAGATTGAAATACAAGTGAAATATGAAGGCTATATCAGCCGTCAGCAAGATGAGATCGAACGTTTGCGCCGTCATGAAAACACGCTGCTGCCGAGTGACTTTGACTACGACAATATACCAGGGTTATCTAACGAGCTAACATCGAAGCTAAAAGATGTTCGCCCTGAAACTATTGCACAGGCCTCACGGATACCTGGCGTTACTCCAGCTGCAGTCTCACTGTTGATTATCTATCTGAAAAAGCGTTCCATGGTGAGAAAAGAAATTGCGTAATAAAAACAGTTCAGTGCAAGCACGTACCAGTAAAGAACGTTCAAACACCTTAGACGGGATTCAAAGTGAAGAGTACAGATCCCGCCTGGTTGATGGGGCTAATCAGTTAGGCGTGAGCCTAATTGAGCCGCAGTCTAGCCAGCTGCTGAGTTACTTAACGCTGCTGAACAAGTGGAATAAGGCATACAACCTTACCGCTGTGCGCAACCCGGAAGAGATGCTGACTCGTCATTTAATAGACTCTCTTAGTATTGTGCCTTGGGTTAAGGGGGAGAATATTATTGATGTGGGGACTGGGCCAGGGTTACCCGGTATTCCACTAGCCATCTTGTTTCCAGAAACCCGTTTTACCTTGCTCGACAGCAATGGCAAGAAGACACGTTTTCTAACGCAATGTAAGTTAGAGATGGGGCTTGGCAACGTTACGGTTGTGCATGGTCGAGTAGAAGAATTTAAGCCGCAACAGCCGTTTGATCAAGTCATCTCAAGGGCCTTCAGCGCAATCGAAAATATGGTTGGCTGGTGTTCTCATTTAGTTGATGATAGAGGGCAGTTTTTGGCGATGAAGGGGGTATTTCCTGAAGAAGAGCTGACTAGCTTGCCGGATGGATATAAAGTAGAACAAAGCCATTCGCTGGAGGTGCCCGGCAGTGATGGCGAAAGACATCTTATTATTATCCGCAAAACCAGATAGATTATCACGTTATAGGAGAGTCAGGTATGGCACGAATATTTGCCGTTACCAATCAAAAGGGTGGCGTAGGCAAAACAACAACCTGCGTTAATCTGTCTGCGTCGTTGGCGGCTACCAAGCGAAAAATATTAATGGTTGACCTTGATCCTCAAGGAAACGCTACGATGGGAAGTGGTGTTGACAAAAATGAGGTGAATAAAACCGCTTATGATGTGTTAACAAAGAAAGCCGATATCAATGAAGTGATTGTGCGGGCTGAAGAGTCTGGCTTTGATGTTATTCCTGCCAATGGCGATGTGACGGCGGCTGAGGTTGAGCTATTAAATGAAATCGGCCGCGAGCACCGCCTCAGGCTGGCGCTTAATAAAGTTAGAGAAAACTATGACTTTATTTTGATTGATTGCCCACCTTCTCTTAACATGCTGACCGTTAATGCTCTGTCGGCATCCGATAGTGTGATTATCCCAATGCAGTGTGAATATTATGCACTTGAAGGTCTGGCTGCATTGATGAATACCATTGAGCAGATAAGGGAAACAATTAACCCCTCGCTTGAGATAGAAGGTATATTGAGGACAATGTATGACCCCCGTAATAGCCTAACTCGAGATGTTTCATCTCAGCTTCAAGAATATTTTGGGGATCAGGTTTATGGGTCAGTTATACCCAGGAATATCAGGTTGGCAGAAGCGCCAAGTTACGGACTTCCCGCTTTGAAATACGATAAGGGCTCAAAGGGGGCCTTATCTTATCTGGCTCTCGCAGGAGAAGTTGTTCGTAAGACTAAAGCCAAGGCTAAGGAAAAAGCAGCAGCGTTGGCTTAGGCTGGCTTTATAGCTGAGAGCTTCCCCAGAAGGCTTATTTCAGATAACTTGATGTGGGTATTAATATTCAAACTCATTAGCTAATTCTGTTACTCCCTGTTGGTTAGAAAGACAAACGATTAAGGTTGATCATGGTTGCAAAGAAACGAGGTTTAGGCGAACGCGGTTTGGGTGCGTTATTAGCGGGTTCAAAGGTTAAGCTCCAAACCGAAGCTACCCAGGATGGTGAGTTAAGAGAGCTACCCGTTGACTTGGTTCAGCGCGGCGTTTATCAGCCTAGACGGGATATGGATCCTGATGCGCTGGAAGAGCTTGCAGAGTCAATTCAGCAGCAGGGTGTGATGCAACCGATTATCGTAAGGCCCATTGCTGAAAGCCGGTACGAAATTATTGCCGGTGAGCGTCGTTGGCGGGCAACTCAGTTGGCAGGCCTTGATCGGGTGCCTGCAATCATTAGGGATGTCCCTGATGAAGCGGCCGTGGCAATGGCACTGATTGAAAACATCCAGCGAGAAAATCTCAATGCCATGGAAGAGGCAATAGCCCTTCAGCGACTTCAAGATGAGTTTGAGCTAACCCAGCAAGAGGTCGCTCAGGCGGTTGGTAAGTCCCGCTCCACAGTGACCAATCTGTTGCGCTTGATAGGTCTCTCTAACGAAGTGAAAGTAATGCTTGAGCATGGCGACCTCGAAATGGGCCATGGTCGAGCTATGTTGTCACTGTCGCCAGAATTACAGCTTCAGGCTGCAAACCAGGTCATTGCCAAGTCGTTGTCGGTGAGGCAGACCGAAGCATTAGTCAGAAAGCTGCAAGAGCAGAAAGACCATCCAAAGGAAGCCAAAAAAGTAGATCCGGATATTCGCCGGCTGCAACAGGATCTTTCTGAAAGAATAGGTGCGAAAGTGGCTATTAATCATACTTCAAAAGGAAAGGGAAAACTGGTTATTCAATACAGCAGTGTTGACGAACTGGATGGAATCTTAAATCACATAAAGTGATAAATATCAAAATTACCAAACTTCACACAAATCATCCTGTCGAATGAATTTGATTTAAACAGGTGTTTAAAACGACTGTTATACCATATATAGGTGAATCTATAATTTGCTCATACAACTTGTATTTTGGTTGTTTTATATACACTTATCTTAGATTAAAAAATAGCCAAATTTTTATACTAAAACCACGATAAACGGCCCTTTTTTGTTGAATGCTGGCCAGTTAATCAATATAATTTGCCTCGCCTGAGGTGGCGGCTATTAATATCACCTTGTTTGGCGGGGTTTTAAAAGCGGAATCGCACAATTGTGGAAGCCTGTATACGGCTGAAACCCAAAACATTTGGGTGGAGCGTTACAGCATTTGATTTAGCGAGAATGCATTTTGTATTGTGAGAGTGCATGAGCGGTAAGAAAACAGTTTCCGGAATTAAGCGACCGGCAATTTACCGATTAATTGGGGTTCAGTTGGGAGCTACCCTGATAATAAGTGTCGGTTTTTTGCTGAAAGATCAGGTAGCAGCGTACTCGGCACTACTGGGTGGGCTCGTGTTTATACTGCCTAATATTTATTTTGCTTATAAAGCCTTTGCTCACACGGGTGCGAGAGCCGCACGTCAGATAGTTAACTCCTTTTATAAAGGTGAAGCAGTAAAACTGGCGTTAACTGCAGTTCTGTTTACTGTGGTTTTTGTGTCAGTAAAACCGTTAAACGTTTTAGCGCTGTTTGCAACCTTTATTATTGTATTAACGACGAATTGGCTGACTCCGCTTTTGCTGAGTCATCAGCCACAGCGGAAATAGAGTTTGAGAGCATAATATGGCAGGCGAAACCCTCACCGCATCATCCTATATACAGCACCACCTTCAGAATCTTACCTATGGTAAACACCCTGAAGGCGGCTGGATGTTTGCTCATACAGCACAAGAAGCCAAAGAAATGGGTTTTTGGGCCATTCATGTGGATACCATGGGTTGGTCTATTGCGTTAGGCGTCCTATTCTTATGGTTGTTCCGTTCAGCTGCAAAAAAGGCAACGACTGGTGTTCCTGGTGGTTTGCAGAACTTTGTAGAAATCATGATCGAGTTTGTTGACAACAGTGTCAAAGAAACCTTTCATGGCCGAAATAAAGTGATTGCACCTTTAGCGCTGACAATTTTTTGCTGGGTTTTCCTGATGAACTTCATGGATTTAATCCCAGTAGATTTCCTACCTAGATTAGCTCAGATCATCACTGGTAATGAGCACTTGTACTTTAAGGTTGTACCGACTACTGACCTTAACGCAACACTAGGTATGGCGTTTTCAGTCTTTGCCCTGATTGTCTATTACAGCATCAAAGTAAAAGGCGTTAGTGGCTTTGTTGGCGAGCTTACTTTACAACCGTTTGGTAAGTGGATGATTCCTTTTAACTTATTGTTGGAAGGTGTTGGTCTAATTGCCAAGCCTATTTCATTAGCATTGCGACTATTCGGTAACTTATATGCTGGTGAATTGATCTTTATCCTTATTGCACTATTGCCTCTATGGATTCAGTGGGGCTTGTCGGTGCCATGGGCGATATTCCATATTCTTGTAATTGTATTGCAAGCATTCATCTTTATGATGCTGACAATCGTCTACTTGAGCATGGCACACGAAGATCACTAAGCAGTCTATTTTGTAATAGGCCGTGAGTTCTTTAGTAATAGACTGTTAGTAGTAGTTTCAACCTTAGCTTTAAAACTTTAACTTTAACTTTAATCACTTAAAATTTAGGAGTGAAAATGGAAACTGTAGTTGGCTTAACCGCGATTGCTGTAGCGCTTTTGATCGGACTTGGTGCCTTGGGTACTGCGATTGGATTCGGTTTGTTGGGCGGAAAGTTCCTTGAAGGTGCTGCTCGTCAGCCTGAAATGGTTCCTATGCTTCAGGTTAAAATGTTCATCGTTGCTGGTCTTCTTGATGCTGTAACAATGATCGGTGTTGGTATCGCGTTGTTCTTCACCTTCGCTAACCCGTTTGTTGCTCAAATTGCTGGTTAATTTGCTGTTATAAGTGAAACCCTGGTTTTTACATTTAATAGGTTTACTTAATAACTGCGAGAGGTGTTGACGTGAACATTAACTTGACAATGATTGGTCAAGCCATCTCATTCTTTATCTTTGTCGTATTTTGTATGAAATACGTTTGGCCTCCAGTGATGGAAGCGCTGAAAGAAAGACAGAAGAAAATTGCGGATGGTTTAGATGCTGCTGATCGTGCATCCCGTGATCTTGATTTGGCCCAGGAAAAGGCTAAACAAGAATTACGCGAAGCTAAGTTACAGGCGGCTGAACTGATCGAGCAAGCAAACAAGCGTTCTGCCCAAATCGTCGAGGAAGCTAAAGAGCAAGCTCGTGAAGAAGGTGAGCGTTTGGTTGCAGCAGCGAAAGCTGAAATCGAACAGGAAAGCAATCGTGCGAAAGAGGCACTGCGTGCTGAAGTCGCAGCCATTGCTGTAGCGGGTGCCGAGAAAATTCTGCAAACCTCTATTGATTCTAACGTTCATGGCGACTTGCTTAATAAGCTTGCCGCTGAACTATAAGAGAGGTTTGATATGGCAGAGTTAACAACGGTAGCCCGGCCATACGCAAAAGCGGCTTATGCTGCTGCGCAAAGCCAGAATGCATTGGCAGAATGGTCTGCCATGCTGGGCTTTAGTGCTGCGGTAGCTGCTGATCAGAACATGAAGAACGTTTTGGATCATCCTTCACTAACCAGTGAAAAGAAGGCTGAAACGTTTGTAAGTGTTTGTGACGGCAAGCTGTCAGAAGAAGGCAAGAACTTTATTTCGGTTCTTGCTGACAACAAACGGCTGACATTGCTACCAGAAATTGCTGCCTTATTTGAGCTATTCAAGGCCCAACAGGAACGATCTGTTGAGGTTGAAGTTGAAAGCGCATTCGAATTGAGTGCGGAGCAGCAAGACCAACTGGCACAAGCACTAACTAAAAAACTGGATCGAAAAGTAAATATCAGCTCTACGACTAACTCAGAACTTCTGGGTGGCGTGATTATGAGAGCTGAGGATCTGGTTATCGACGGTTCTGTTCGTGGAAAACTTGCGAAATTGGCCGAGGCAATTAATTCCTAGGCGACACTATTCAGGTCTAAATACCTGGATTAATGACTTAGGTTTAAGGACTCTTTTTTGAGGACATTTGCATGCAGCAATTAAATCCTGCTGAGATTAGCGAAATCATCAAGAAGCGCATTGAGAAGCTCGATGTATCTTCTGAAGCCCGTAATGAGGGCACTATCGTCAGTGTTTCTGATGGTATCGTTCTAGTCCATGGTCTTGCCGACGTAATGTACGGTGAGATGGTTGAATTTGAAAACGGTGTTTACGGCATGGCGCTTAACTTGGAGCGTGATTCTGTAGGTGTCGTAGTATTGGGTGATTACAATGGCTTGGCCGAAGGTCAAAAAGCCAAATGTACTGGCCGAATTCTTGAAGTACCTGTTGGTGAACAACTTCTGGGTCGCGTTGTAGATACGCTAGGTAACCCTATCGATGGCAAAGGCCCTATCGATACTAACCTTACTGATGCAATCGAAAAAGTTGCACCAGGCGTAATCGAACGTCAATCTGTTGATGAGCCTGTTCAGATCGGTCTTAAAGCGATCGACTCAATGGTTCCAATTGGCCGTGGTCAGCGTGAGTTGATTATCGGTGACCGTCAGATAGGTAAGACGGCTATTGCAATCGATGCGATTATTAACCAGAAAGACACCGGCATTAAGTGTGTATACGTAGCGATTGGTCAGAAGCAATCTTCTATCGCTGCTGTTGTACGTAAGCTCGAAGAGCACGGTGCAATGGATCACACTATCGTTGTAGCCGCTGGCGCATCAGACCCTGCAGCAATGCAGTTCCTGGCTCCATACGCTGGTTGTACAATGGGTGAGTACTTCCGTGATCGTGGTGAAGACGCTCTGATTGTATTTGATGATTTGACCAAGCAGGCTTGGGCATATCGTCAGATCTCTCTATTGTTACGTCGTCCGCCAGGTCGTGAAGCATATCCAGGTGACGTTTTCTACTTGCACTCACGTTTGCTAGAGCGTGCATCACGCGTAAACGCTGACTATGTAGAAAAGTTCACCAACGGTGAAGTTAAAGGCCAAACGGGTTCTTTGACTGCACTTCCAATTATCGAGACTCAAGCTGGTGACGTATCTGCATTCGTACCGACTAACGTAATCTCGATTACCGACGGTCAGATCTTCCTTGAATCGAGCCTGTTTAACGCGGGTATTCGCCCGTCGATGAATGCGGGTATTTCGGTTTCTCGTGTAGGTGGTGCCGCACAGACTAAAGTCATCAAGAAGTTAGGTGGTGGTATTCGTCTGGCATTGGCTCAGTACCGTGAATTGGCAGCTTTTGCTCAGTTCGCTTCTGACCTTGATGAAGCTACTCGTAAGCAGTTGGAGCACGGTCAACGTGTTACAGAGCTTATGAAGCAGAAGCAGTATAGCCCAATGAGTGTCGCTGAAATGGCGGTATCTCTATATGCTGCTAACGAAGGCTTCCTTGATGATGTAGAAGTTAAGAAAGTGGTAGATTTTGAGGCTTCTTTGATCTCTTACATGAACGCTGAACAAGCGGACTTGTTGGCTAAGATCAACGAAAAAGGCGATTATAACAATGAAATCGCTGATGGTCTTAAAGCTGCCATTGAGAAATTTAAAGCTACTCAGACTTGGTAATTGCGAATAGCCTGTCGTTAAATTGATAAATAACTTGATGACAGGCGTCGTCAATCCATTAGGGTAAATATATGGCCGTCGGAAAAGAAATACGCAATCAGATTACAAGTATTCAGAGCACGCAGAAAATTACCAGCGCTATGCAAATGGTTGCTGCTAGTAAAATGCGTAAAGCTCAGGAACGTATGAGTTTGGGGCGACCTTACGCTGATAGAATTCGTGGCGTAATTGGACACCTTGCAAATGCGAACCCTGAATACAACCACTTGTATCTGCAAGAGCGCGAAGTTAAGCGTGTTGGCTATATTGTTGTTTCAACCGATCGTGGACTCTGTGGTGGTTTGAACAGTAACTTGTTCAAAAAGACTGTTGCAGATATGAAAGATTGGAATGACAAAGGTGTTGAAATAGACATCTGTGCTATTGGTCAAAAAGCGGTTTCATTGTTTAAAAGTTACGGCGGAAACGTTGTAGCGGCTCTATCTCACTTAGGTGATCAACCATCAGCAGTTGACTTGATTGGTTCAGTTAAAGTGATGTTAGATGCATACGATGAAGGTAAGATCGATCGTTTATACGTCGTTCATAACCGTTTCGTGAACACCATGACACAAGAGCCAACTGTATCTCAGCTTCTGCCTTTGCAAGCTGCAGAGGAAAATGAGTTCAAGCACCACTGGGATTATCTATATGAGCCAGATGCCAAACAGTTATTGGATGGTCTTCTAACTCGCTTTATAGAGTCTCAGGTTTATCAGGGTGTAGTTGAAAACGCAGCATGTGAGCAAGCCGCTCGTATGATCGCGATGAAGAGCGCAACTGATAACGCGGGTGACATGATAAACGAACTGCAGCTAGTGTATAACAAGGCACGCCAAGCAGCGATTACTCAGGAACTGTCTGAGATTGTTAGCGGTGCAGCAGCAGTATAAGTGGCAGTACAGAATTTAGATTAACGAGGAACCGAGCATGAGTAGCGGAAGTATCGTACAGATCATTGGCGCGGTCATTGACGTGGAATTCCCACGAGATTCAGTGCCAAAGGTTTATGATGCTCTGAAAGTTGAGGGTAGAGAAACTACACTTGAAGTTCAGCAGCAGTTAGGCGATGGTATCGTACGTACGATTGCCATGGGTAGTACTGAAGGTTTGAAGAGAAGCTTGGAAGTGTCTAACACTAACAAGCCTATTTCTGTGCCTGTAGGTACCGAAACTTTAGGGCGTATTATGGACGTTCTAGGTAACCCAATTGATGAAGCAGGCCCTATTGGTGAAAAAGAGCAAATGGCTATTCACCGTAAGGCACCAAGCTATGCTGAGCAATCAGCTAGCGCAGACTTGCTTGAAACCGGAATTAAAGTCATCGACCTGGTTTGCCCTTTCGCTAAAGGCGGTAAGGTTGGACTATTTGGTGGTGCCGGTGTTGGTAAGACTGTAAACATGATGGAACTTATCAACAACATCGCGAAAGAGCACTCAGGTCTCTCTGTATTCGCAGGTGTTGGTGAGCGTACTCGTGAGGGTAACGACTTCTACTACGAAATGAAGGAGTCAAACGTTCTGGATAAAGTGGCCATGGTTTACGGTCAGATGAATGAGCCTCCAGGAAACCGTCTACGTGTAGCATTGACTGGTTTGACCATGGCAGAGAAGTTCCGTGACGAAGGTCGTGACGTACTGTTGTTTGTTGACAACATCTACCGTTACACACTTGCTGGAACAGAGGTATCTGCACTGCTAGGCCGTATGCCTTCAGCGGTTGGTTACCAGCCTACGTTGGCAGAAGAGATGGGTGTTCTTCAGGAGCGTATCACTTCTACCAAGAATGGTTCTATCACGTCTATCCAGGCAGTATATGTACCTGCGGATGACTTGACTGATCCATCACCAGCAACAACGTTCTCTCACTTGGACGCAACCGTTGTACTAAGCCGTGATATCGCTGCCAAGGGTATTTACCCAGCGATTGATCCACTTGATTCAACAAGCCGTCAGCTAGATCCATTGATCATCGGGCAAGAGCACTATGAAATTGCTCGTGGCGTTCAGACTGTTCTTCAGCGTTACGCAGAACTGAAAGATATCATTGCGATCCTGGGTATGGACGAGCTTTCTGAAGAAGATAAGCAAGTTGTTGCACGTGCTCGTAAGATTGAGCGTTACTTGTCTCAGCCTTTCCACGTAGCAGAAGTATTTACTGGTTCTCCTGGTAAGTATGTATCTCTTAAAGATACTATCCGTGGCTTTAAAGGCATTTTGGCTGGTGAGTACGATGACCTGCCAGAACAGGCTTTCTACATGGTCGGTTCAATCGACGAAGCCGTAGAAAAAGCCAAGACTATGAAATAATTATCCCTTATCAAATGTGGATAAGAGTGGATAAGAGGCAAAGCATATGGGTATTTCCGTGCATTGCGATATTGTAAGTGCTGAAGAAGAGATATTTTCCGGACGTGTAGAGATGGTTATCGCTGCAGGTCTTGAAGGTGATTTGGGTGTGGCTCCTGGCCATACCCCACTTCTTTCTGCTTTAAAGCCTGGCCCGATCCGAGTGATCAAGCAAGGTGGAGAAGAGGAAGTCTTCTATGTATCCGGTGGATATCTGGAAGTTCAGCCAAATATCGTGACTATACTGTCTGACAGTGCTCAACGTGCGGCTGATATGGACGAAGCAGCAGCTTTGGAAGCGAAGCAAGAGGCCGAGAAGGCTCTGGCTAATCAAAGTGGTGACTTCGATTACTCGAAGGCAGCTACTCAGCTTGCAGAAGCAGCAGCTAGACTCCGTACCATTCAGCAGTTGCGAAATAAATTGCGTTAATCTTTCTGTAATAATATTGCAGTATTGTTAAGCGTAATTTGTCTCAGAAGAGGGTGACTTTTAAGTCGCCCTTTTTTGTTTGAATGGCATGGCAATCATGTTGTAGATCAAAACTCTCGCCATTTAACAACCTTTCACATTATTTTGCCTGATAATAGGGCTTGACCCCTTTCATATTGGTTAGCATGGGTACAATAATTCCCTTTTTATATCGTATAATGAGCCGCAATATTCCAGTGACCATTTAATACAGTAAGGAAACGTCTTAATGAGTGTTCATGTAGTTATTCTTGCAGCCGGTCAAGGCTCGCGCATGAAATCAAACCTTCCAAAAGTTTTACATCCACTTGCTGGAAAGTCTCTACTGCATCATGTTGTCGAAAATGCTGAAAATTTAGGTACCGCAGGGACTCATATTGTCATTGGGCATGGAGCAGAGCTGGTCAGGGAGTCGTTTAAAAATATTACCACGTCAAATGATATTCACTGGTCAATACAGGAGCAACAACTAGGCACTGGCCATGCCGTTGCTCAGGCACTGCCGAATGTCCCGGATGATGTGACGGTACTTATTCTATATGGTGATGTTCCATTAACAAATACACAAACGTTAAACGCGTTGCTCAAACATGTCAGTGAAAAGAGCATTGCACTGTTGACTGTCGCGCTCGAAGACCCATCTGGCTATGGCCGTATTGTGCGAGATAGCTCAGGCTTTGTAACGTCAATAGTAGAACAAAAAGATGCAACGCCCCAGCAATTGGCTATTAACGAAATAAATACCGGGATTCTCGCAGCTCCTGCATCAAAATTAAAAGAGTGGCTACCTAAACTTTCCAACTCCAATGCTCAAGGTGAATACTACCTAACTGACATCATTGCGATGGCGGTTGATGACCAGATGGAAGTCGCAGTTGCGCATCCGGCTTGTGAAGAGGAAGTCCAGGGAATTAACAATCGCGTTCAACTAGCGGCATTGGAGCGTTGGTATCAAGCGCAGCAAGCAAAACGGTTGATGACTGAGGGGGCAACGGTTATTGACCCATCAAGGCTTGATGTTCGCGGCAATGTAACAATTGGCAAAGATGTTTTTCTTGATATCAATGTTGTGTTGGAAGGTGACGTGGAGTTGGCAGAAGGCGTTGTGATTGGCCCTAACTGTATTATCAAAAACTCTAAAATAGGCCGCAATACCACCATCCACGCTAACTCGATTGTTGAAGATAGTTCAGTTGGTGAAAGCGTTAATGTGGGCCCGTTTGCACGGCTTCGTCCAGGTACGCAACTCGCTAATAAATCAAAAGTGGGTAACTTTGTTGAAACCAAAAAAGCGATTGTGGGTGAGGGTAGTAAAATTAACCACCTGAGTTACGTTGGTGATGCAGAGCTTGGAACCAATGTTAATGTCGGTGCAGGGACAATCACTTGCAACTATGATGGTGTGAATAAGTTCAAGACAGAAATTGCTGATGACGTTTTTGTCGGGTCTAACAGCTCACTTGTTGCCCCTGTGAAAATAGGCAAAAAAGCGACTATTGGTGCTGGCTCAACGGTCACCAAAGAGGTTGAAGCTGAGCAACTGGCTGTCGCCCGTGGTAAGCAACGAAATGTAGATGGTTGGAAGCGGCCAGTTAAGCAATAACAGAATTTATTCTATAGGGTGCGCTTGCGCACCAAATCTTGAGTTAACCGACTCAAGTTCAAAAATTGGTGTAAAGAATCAAACGGTGCGCAAGCGCACCCTATATCAGGAATAGTAAAATGTGTGGAATCGTTGGTGCTGTAGCACAAAGGGATGTGGCTGAAATTCTTGTTGAAGGACTGAGAAGGCTTGAGTATCGAGGTTACGACTCGGCAGGTGTTGCGCTGTTAACAAAAGAAGGTGAATTTAATCGAGTACGAAGAGTTGGCAAAGTTCAGTCACTCATGGATGCACTTGAAGAATCACCTTGCGCTGGAGGCACCGGGATCGCTCATACTCGCTGGGCGACTCATGGTGAGCCAAATGAACTCAATGCCCACCCTCATACCTCAGGTGAGCGTATTGCGGTAGTACATAACGGTATAATCGAAAACCATCATGCTCTGCGTGAAATGCTAATCAAACAGGAATATGAGTTTACCTCAGATACTGATACCGAAGTCATCGTTCACCTGGTGCATTTTGAATTAACACGACACGACACTCTGCTTGCAGCTTTTCAGGCAACGATAAAGCAACTGGAAGGCGCGTATGGCGCAGTGGTGATGGATAAGACAGACCCAGAGCGTCTGATCGCTGCTCGCTCAGGCAGCCCTCTGGTTATAGGTTATGGCTTGGGCGAAAACTTTCTCGCATCTGATCAGTTAGCGCTGTTACCTGTCACCCGAAATTTTGCCTTTCTTGAAGAAGGCGATATTGCTGAATTGACCCGGCAGAAAGTCACCATTTATGACGCTAATGGCCAGCAGGTAGAGCGTCAGATAAAAGAGTCTGATATTACTCATGACGCCGGTGACAAAGGGCCTTTCAAGCATTACATGTTGAAAGAAATTTATGAGCAGCCAATTGCACTAAAAAATACGCTTAAAGACCGAGTAGTGGCAGGTAAGCTTTCGGCCAATATTTTTGGTGAGAATGCTGAAGACATCTTAAAAGATATTAAACATGTACAGATTATAGCTTGCGGAACAAGCTATAACGCAGGTATGACAGCACGCTATTGGTTTGAGGAGCTGGCCGGAATCTCCTGTAATGTGGAAATAGCCTCAGAATTTCGTTACCGAAAACCGGTTGTTCACCCCCATTCTCTGCTGGTTACTATTTCCCAGTCTGGTGAAACGGCTGACACGCTGGCAGCATTGAGGCTTGCCAAAGAACTGGGTTTTAAATCAAGCCTGACGATATGTAATGTCCCGGGTTCTTCAATGGTGCGTGAATCAGATCTGGCGTACATGATGAACGCAGGAGCCGAGATCGGTGTTGCTTCAACCAAGGCATTCACCGTTCAGTTAACAGGTTTATTACTGCTGGTAGCTGCTATTGGAAAACACAATCAAATGGACTCAGAAACAGAGTCTGATATTGTTGCGGCCCTGCTGTCATTGCCGGCCAAAATCGAACAGGCTCTGGATATGGATGATGAAATCAAAGCGCTTGCAGAAGATTTTGCCGACAAACACCACAGCTTGTTTTTAGGCCGGGGTGACCAATACCCCATTGCAATGGAAGGGGCGCTAAAGCTTAAAGAGATCTCTTATATCCACGCTGAAGCCTATGCAGCAGGTGAACTAAAACATGGCCCATTGGCACTCATCGATGCGGATATGCCGGTGATTGTGGTTGCGCCGAATAACGAGTTACTTGAAAAGCTGCACTCAAACGTTGAAGAAGTCAGAGCGCGTGGTGGCCTGATGTACGTGTTTGCAGACAGTGGTGCACACTTTAAAAGTGATGACACAATGAAAGTGTTGGATGTCCCTCAGTGCGATAAGATTGTCGCACCAATTCTCTATACCGTACCGCTTCAGTTGCTTAGTTATCATGTGGCTTTGATAAAAGGAACAGATGTCGATCAACCGCGAAACCTAGCAAAATCGGTTACTGTAGAGTAGTTAGTTTCCAACTTTATTTTCTTTTGTCGGTGAACAATAAAGTCGTTAATAAAACAATATAGTTGTTAACTTTTGCCATCTGAGCTACTTTAATGAAAAGCGAGTTTGGTTGGCAATTTACTATGGGGAAGAAGCAATATTGGAACTCTGAAGCCAAAAACAAACGGTGGATCAAGGAAGGCAGAGGCCAAGGCACAAGTTCCAACTACAAGCCATGGTTAACTGTTCGTGATGTAGCCTCCGATGGTCGCTCTCACCGAGTTTATGGCCAAATTACTCAGCGTATCTATCATCTACTCTCCGATCTAGAACTCGCAACATTCCTACTGCTTCAATGGCGCTCAACGACTACAGACATTCGAGAGCAGTTTCCACTAGATCGTAAGTTGACGCGTGAGATAAGTAAGCAATTGGGAGTGCAACATCCCAATTATCAAGGTGTGGATTAATACATGAGCAGCGACTTTGTCGTTGACTCTCTAGAGAAAGACAAGCCGGGGTTTGCCATTCAGCTCAAATCAAAGGAAGCATATAGTGACCCTGGAACAATAGAAAAACTTGAATTAGAACGGGTAGAAGTTACAGCCCGCTGGAAGCTATAGTAAGTTGCTCTGAGAAGTAAAACCATGAATGCAGTGATATCTTGAACTATATTTGGATATAGTTTATTACGTGAAGGCAAGAAATAACGCAAGATGATAAAAGTCAAAACTAAGATTCTATCTAAGGCTCTGGAGTGTTTTAATGTTAATTCGTTGTGTTGCGGTTAGGATTGTTTTCATTGCGTTAACTTTTCTTAACTCGGTGTCTATTGTCAGCGCAAATGAATGTAAAGAGCTTAGCGCGACCGGAAATTCGGAATACCCCCCTTATCTTTGGCACAATAATGGCGACGATAACCGGTTACGGGGCGCTATAGACTTTATTATTTCAGAAATAGGCGTTCGCCTAAGTCTTGATATTAACCTAAAACATGTAGGTGCTTGGTCCAGAGCTCAAGAAGAAGTTAAGTTCGGTCGCATAGATATGATTGCAGGGGCATTTTATACCACACCCCGGAGTCAATGGATGGACTATGTTCACCCCCCTTTTTTGAGTACAAAAAGTGTTGTCTGGCAGCATAAAGAAAAGAACTTTAATTATCGTGAAAAGAAAAACCTCGTCGGAAAGTTGGGTGCGACGGTCATCAACAATAGCTTTGGTCAGGAGTTTGATGAGTTTGCCTCGGAACAGCTAACCATTGAGTTCGTTGCTAGTTTGGAACAAGCTTTTAAAATGCTGATCTTAAAGCGAGTAGATTACGTACTTTATGAAAAAAACCCGGGGATTTATTATGCTACTCAAATGAGGATTGCGGACAATATAGTACCTTTATCCCCATCGGTTAGCAGTGAAGGACTTTATTTAACTATCTCAAAAAAATCAAAATGCAATACTCGTACTTTACGCGCTGCGCTCGCAAAGGTTATCCGAGAGATGATTGATGATGGCTATATGGATAAAGCGCTAGAGAAGGGGTTTGAACTCCGGAAAAGGTAAGATATAAACCTTTAAACGGTAGGCGTGCAGATCTAACATCTAACACGCCCGAGGCTGAAACTACGTGCGTAGTCTGTTAGGCATATTGAGCCACCAAACTATTCCATCGCTCGCGCTGCTCCTGAAGGTTAGACTTAAGCTCTTTGTACTGCTTCATTGCTTCAGACTTATCATAAGCCTCGATTAAGTCGTTCTTCTTCATTTCCAGCCATGCTTTTTTGGCTTCATACGCTTGGTTAATATGCTCAATCAGGTGTTCGTATTCTGTATGTAGTTTATCTCTTATTTCATCAGCATTGGGGAGTTTACTGAGTCCATCATTGGCTTTTTGTAGCAGCATTTGGGCTTTGGCCTTTTCAATACGCTCGTTGCCGCAACGTCTCAAGTTCCCGGCCAAGCCTAGCTTATCCAAACTCCAGATAAGCCATTTAGTTGGGTCAAACTGCCACCAGCGAATGCCATTGCGATAGTCAAACTGAAAGCTATGGTGGTAATTGTGGTAACCCTCGCCAAAGGTAAAATAGGCGATGAGCGCGTTATCTTTAGCACTGTTTTTATCACTATAGGGTTGGTGGCCCCACAGGTGCGCCAGGGAGTTAATAAAGAATGTCACATGATGAGAAATAACCAGGCGTAGTACACCCACCGTTAGTAACATGCCCCAAATATCGCCATGCCAAAAGCCAATTGCTAACGGGATGCCAAAATTGGTGGCTGCTGATAACCAAATATAGTTCTTGTGCTGCCACATAACGACAGGGTCGCGCTTCAAATCAGGAACATTCGTATAGTCATCGTAACGTTCACGTTGGTACTCTCTCAACATCCAGCCAATATGAGAATACCAGAATCCTTTTTTGGCGGAGTAGGGGTCTTTCTCGTTGTTATCAACATAACGGTGGTGTACACGATGGTCTGATGACCAGTGCAAGGCACTATTTTGCAGGGCAAATGCACCGCCTATGGCATAGATAATACGAATGACGATGTTGGTTTCATAAGCATGATGAGACCACAGGCGGTGGTAGCCCGCAGTGATCGACATACCGCAATAACCAATACAGAGCACCGTGGCGAGCAAATGGTAGCCATCATAGCCATAAACAACCCCGTACCAAGGAACGCCGATTAATGCGACCAACCCGGTAATTGAAAAAATCAGTACATTGGTCCAAATGATATTGGGTTTATTCATAGCGTATTCCGGCAAACAGTTTTAATAGCTTTAGCGAGTATTGGCTTATCATAACAGAGTTTATTTATTTTTTGAGTGATTCAGCTTACAAACGTACGCAATAATTGTGAATTTTTGAATAGTAAACGTAACGGAGAATACTGAACTGTCATTGGAATTAGTTTTTATACGAAAAGCGCTTTAGTACAGGCGACTTGAATCTATTTCCTTTTGCTTCTTTAATAGTTTGACTGAATCATAATTTAGTTTATTTGTTATTAATCTTGATTGTACCCACTACTTCAACTGTTTGTCAGGCTTCAATCTTTTACTCGGTCATTCGGCACAGGCTTTGGTTTAGGGTTACATTTAACGCTGTAACTCATTAAAATGGCTCGGCTTAACTCTTCTTCTATAACCCTTGAGATTCAATATGAATAAGAAATTTCTTTTAGTCGCGCTCATCACGTTGACGGGTTGCCAGACATCAGGTCAATTATCCAGTATGGCATCCAATGGTATGGGTGCGTTTACCTGTGATCAGATTCAAGGTGCGTTTTCCGCTTACGACGCCGATCGGCAGTCGGTTGATGCGTTAACTAATCTGGGGAAGATGATTAACGTTGAATACGGTGAGTTGGCGGGTTCTGTTGTTCAGACTTCAGATGCTTATTATCAAAATGTCAAAGATGCGACTAATATTGCTTTGACCATAAAGGGTTGCCCTCAGTTATAGTTCAGGCGCTCGTAGCCGTGATGAAAGGAGGTTCGACTGGAATCAAGGAGTAACCCGCATCATGGCTTTACTTCTCACCCTTGCCGATTTCGCTCGTCCCTCATGGTATTTAGGCTACATTTCTTGCTCAAGCTTATCTTCAATCTCTAGGAGCAGGTCTTCTAGCTGGCTTGCGTATTCTTGAGGGGCTTCCCATAACCCCCGTTGAATGGCCTCCATCATTCGCTCAGCCATTTCTTGCATCGCTTTCGGGTTGTTTTCCTCTAAAAACCGCCGGTTTTTTTCTTCAAACAGGTAATTATCCGCCACCATTTCATACTGGTAATCAGCAATCATGTCTGTGGTGGCATCGTAGGCAAACAGATAATCGACAGTGGCGGCCATTTCGAACGCGCCTTTATAGCCGTGTCGCTGCATTCCATTGATCCACTTTGGATTAATAACGCGGGATCTAATGACGCGATTGAGTTCTTCTTGCAGTGTTTTTATTTTGGGAGCAGCCGGGTTGGCGTGGTCACCGTGGTAGACCGAGGGGGTATCACCTGAAATCACTCTGACCGCATTGGTCATGCCCCCTTGAAATTGATAGTAGTCATCGGAATCCAGTAAGTCGTGTTCGCGGTTATCCTGGTTCTGTACCACGGCTTCCAGTTGGCCTAAGCGGTGCTCGAATGTTGAAAATGCCTCGGTGCCTTGATCGCTTTGGCCATAGGCATAACCGCCCCAGTTGATATATGCCTCAGCCAGGTCATCGGGTGTATCCCAGCAACGTTCATCGATTAATCCTTGAAGGCCAGCGCCGTAAGCGCCGGGTTTGGAGCCGAACACTCGCCATCGTGCTTGCTGTTGTGCTTGCTCTGGCGAAAGGCCGTCTTGGGTTAAGCGCTCAATATCACTATCGATGCGTTGTTTTATTGTATTGGTGTTACCAGGCTCCTGGTGTTCGGCAAGCGCGGTGACGGCGGCATCATATAGCTTCATGACATTGGGAAAGGCATCACGGAAAAAGCCGGATACCCGTAATGTCACATCGACACGAGGCCGGTTAAATAAGAAATTGGGAATAATCTCGAAGTCGACAACCCGATTAGAGCCTGATGCCCAAACCGGTTTAATGCCCATTAGCGCGAAAGCCTGGGCAATGTCATCGCCTCCGGTACGCATTGTTGCAGTGCCCCACACCGATAGCCCGAGCGTTTTGGGGTAATCACCATGCTCTTGCAGATGGCGCATGACCAATTGCTCTGCGGAGGCCTGCCCCAGCTCCCAGGCGGCAGGAGTTGGAATACTGCGACTATCGACCGAGTAGAAGTTTCTGCCCGTTGGCAGCACATCTAATCGGCCTCGTGTCGGTGCGCCGCTGGCCCCTGGAGGGACAAAGCCACCTTCGAGACCATTTAGAAGTTGTCGTAACTCTTCGCAGGCACTGCCGTCAAAGGCGGGGGCGATAACGTTTGAAATATGCTGAAAAAGTTCATAAGTGCACGCAAACTGGCTCACCATAGCGTGCGCTTGCGCACCGTTTTTTTCATCTATAGCCTGATCCGGAAAGTGGCTTGATATTAACTGTTTAGCGAGTAACTCAAGTTTCTCACGGGTGTCGGCATGGGTTCGCCACGGGCTTGGATGTATATCGCTGAGGATAGCGGGTTGAGGGCCTAACCAAGGTGCTTTGGCGTCAAACTGAAGCGGGTCGAATAGCGGGCTATCCGGCTGTGGTTCCAAGGTTAGTGCTAAATCTTTTACGAGACAACTGAGAATACTGGCATCCTCGACGCGCTGCTCGCCGCGTGGCAGGCGAGTAAGGGCAACCAGCGTATCCACTCGCTGCTCGCCATCAGGTTTTACGCCATAAATATGTAACCCGTCTCGAATTTGTGCTTCTTTAAGATCGCACAGGTAGGCATCTAATTCGTTGAGTACAGCGTTTTCATCGTTAACGTCATCGCCTTTTAAATTCAGTTCAGCCAGTAAGTTAGTGCGGTTGATCAGGTCGAGAATCTTGCTTCTCAGCAGGGCTTCTCTGCGAGCATCCAGCCCCATTGCCTGATACAGCTCATCAACCCATTGTTCAAGCTCCTGGAGCTCTCCGTAGCTTTCTGCTCGCGTCATGGGGGGCATTAGGTGGTCGAGCACCACGGCCTGACTGCGACGTTTTGCCTGTGCCCCTTCACCGGGGTCGTTAACGATAAACGGGTACAGGTGTGGCATTGGCCCCAGCGCGATTTCGGGCCAGCATTGGTTGCTCAGTGCCAGGCCTTTTCCTGGTAACCATTCGAGGTTACCGTGTTTACCTATATGAATAAAGGCATCAACTTCGTAGCTGTGTCTTAGCCAGAAATAGAAGGCCAGGTAGCTGTGAGGGGGCACGAGATCTGGGTCATGATAGTTAGCCGCCACATCGATGTTAAACCCGCGGGCGGGCTGAATACCGACAAATGTTTCCCCTAATCGAATACCTGCGATCATAATACGGCCGGAACGATATTTGGGGTCTTGTGTGGGCTGCCCCCACCGATCTAACACCGCCTGTTGGCACTCTTGAGGCAGGTTATCGAAATAGTGCTGATACTCGTCTATCGCCAGGCTTTGCTGGCAGGGCCTCAAGTCTATACTGTCGAGGTCATTGGTGATGTTGCCTAGCAGTTCTTCAACCAAGGCATTACCGGTGTCGGGTATTGCTTTAACAGGGTAGCCCGCGCCTGCCATTGCGTTAAGTATTTCGATGGTTGAGGCTGGGGTGTCAAGCCCGACTCCGTTGCCGATGCGGCCATCCCGGGTAGGGTAGTTGGCAAGAATAAGTGCAACCCGCTTTTCATTATTAGGCGTGATGGAGAGTGACGCCCAACGAGCAGCAAGTTCGGCAACAAATTCTGCGCGATCCGGTTGCAGCTGGTAACCAACTTGACTGTATTCTGTGCGGTCACTTAGTTGGGTTTCATTTTTAAAACTGATCGCCCGGGAAATAACTCGGCCATCCATTTCGGGCAGCGCAATATTCATAGCGATATCCCGTGCGCGTAACCCTTGGCTGTGTTCGAGCCAATCATCTTCGCTATTCGCCGCGAGAATAACTTGCAGCACCGGTGCATTGACCGAAAATAGGGCATCTGGTTCTAACAAATCTGGTTGAGAGCTAAGGTGTGCATTGCCTAAAGGGGTTTGCGCTCCATTTTCGCTGGTGGTAGATAGGGTCGCTGAGCGAATGGAGAAGGCGGTAGTGTTCAGGAAAATCCGACAGTCACTTTTTTGTGCCAGTTGATCGACCAGAACTTTACACTCTTGTTCTTTTAATGAAGCGGTGGCAATGGGCAATACTGCCAGGCCTTGTTGTTCAAGCACGTTGATAAACGCCGAAAAGGCTTCGGTATTTCCTGCTTGAAGGTGGCTTCGATAGAACAGCAAAATAGCGGTAGGAATTGACTGCCCAGACTGCTCGCGACGCCGATGCACTTTTTGTTGCCACTCCTGAAATGACTGCTCCTGTTGGTGTGGGCAGTAGATCAGTGTTCGGGGCAGTGGGCGAGGCTCTTCAAATGCGGTGATAGATTCGCTGTGAGGCAGAGACGCTTTAAAAAAGGTTTGCTGAATAAAACGATAGGCATTTTCAGTATTGCGAATACCGCCTTCTCGCAAATAGCGCCAGATTCGTATCAGGTCTTCTCTTTCAAGTGTACTGGCTGAGAACAGCTCTTCGTCCGGTTGGTCATCGCCCGGTACAATCGCCAGTTGCGCGCCGGTACTGTTGCAAATTTTCTGAAGTTGCTCAACGCCATAAGGGAGGTAGGCCTTCCCCCCTAATAGTGACACTATAATAAGCTTTGCTTGCTCCAGCACCTTATGGGCATAGAGGTCAAAAGCCGCTGGTTTAGTGAGGTTAACAAAGTTAGCCAGCCGTATACCGGGGTAGTCATCCGGCAGGCGCTCTGCACACTGTGCCAGCATTGATAGCGTACTATCTTGTGCAGCCAGGATGACGATATCTGCCGGTGATTGCTGTAGATCGATGATTCCTTCATCGTCAGAGAACCCACCGGGTTTGGCAGCTAACAGGTGCATTGTCTACTGAGAGTCCATATAGAAACGACTGTCATTCCCGCTTACAAGGTGAATTGCGTAGCAAGAGAGAGCACCCTGGGGTGGGCGGGAATCCATAGCTCGTAGTATTGTTAAAATAGTGGATCCCCGCTTTCGCGAGGATGACAAAGAACAGGTACCCAAGTATGCAGTGATGATCACTACTTAAACCTCAGCCTTCTTTAGCGCGGCGAGCAATAACGCCTCATCCAGCCCCTTACCAATCAATACGATTCGGCTGGAGCGCTCTTCGTCCTGCTGCCATAAGCGGTCAAAGTAGCTTTCAATCCGTTGGCCTACGCCTTGTATGACCTGGCGCATCGGTTTATCTGTCACCGAGGCAAAGCCTTTCGCCCTAAAGATGGTGTGCTCTGCGATGAGCTCTTTGATGATATCGATTAGCTTGTCACTATCAACGCTGCCTAATTGTAACGAGACAGAGTCAAAGTCGTCATGGGCATGCTTATGGTGGTGACCGTGGTCATGGTGGTGGTCATGATGAGTATGAATACCACCGATACGCTCTTCTGTGGCGGCTTCTAAGCCCATAATCAACTCGGATGCAATGTCACCATCGCTCACGTGAATGATTTTTACTTCTTCAGGAACACGGCCGCGCACCGTTTTGTCGACTGACTCTCTAGTTGCTTGATCTAGCAAGTCATTTTTACTGACGACAATCAGGTCGGCTGAGCTAAGCTGGTCTTCCAGCAGCTCTTGCAAGCTTGGGTCATGATCAAGGCTTTCATCAGCTTTACGTTGTTGCTCAACCTGTTGAGGGTTGTGAGCAAAGCGGCCATCGGCAACGGCTGGGCCGTCTATGACGGTAATAACAGAATCAACGGTGCAGTGTGCTTTGATTTCTGGCCAGTTAAACGCCTGTACTAATGGCTTTGGTAGCGCCAGTCCAGAGGTTTCAATCAATATGTGGTCGATATCATCACGGCGTGCGACCAGTTCTTTCATAACCGGTAGAAACTCTTCTTCAACGGTGCAGCAGATACAGCCATTGGCGAGTTCATAAACACCGTTTTCGCCATTGGTTGGTTGTTCTGGTGTGTTTTCTTCTTCACATTCTAATGGGCAGCTTCTAAGCAGATCCGCATCGATATCCAGCTCGCCAAACTCGTTAACGATGACGGCAATACGTTTGCCATTAGCTTGCTTCAAAATATTAGAAAGTAACGTGGTTTTGCCGCTCCCTAAGAAGCCGGTAACAACAGTGGCAGGTATTTTGTTTAGTTGCATGATTGTTCCTTTCATAAACGATCTAAATGAGTTTCACCGTAGCCTTGATGACGGGAGGCACGACCAGAATCAGGGGTTGTTAACTGAGTATTAAAAAATACAAACCCTGACTTCGCTTCGCTGCCTCAAGGCTACAAATATCTTATTCGACTTCGGGTCGCTTTACCTTTCTGGGCTCTGCTGGTTTAACTTTTGGTCGATAAACATGAGCCTGATCTTCGCTATATAAGAACGAATCATCAAAGTTTTCAGGGTCGAGCACATGACCCACCAGAATTAGCGAGGTGCGGGTAAATTTCTTTTCCCGTACTTTATCGACAATGGTGCCGAGGGTGGCGGTAATCTTGTCTGCATCAGGCCAGCTGGTGCGATAGCATACTGCGACCGGGCAGTCTTCGCCATAAAATGGAATCAAGTCTTCGACGATTTTATGGATGCGGGTGACCCCTAAATGAATCGCCAGAGTTGCACCATGCTGTGCCAGTGACTTTAGGTTCTCACGTTCCGGCATGGGGGTTTTACCGGCATAGCGAGTCATGATGACGGTCTGGGTAATGCCGGAAAGCGTCAGCTCCTTGTTTAACCAAGCCGCTGAGGCACTGGTGGCAGTGACACCGGGCACCGTTTCATAAGGAATGCCGAGTTGGTCCAGGCGACGCATCTGCTCACCGGTGGCGCCGTATATTGATGGGTCACCGGAGTGAACCCTGGCAACGTTTTGCCCTTTCTCGTGAGCCTGTTTTATCAGTTCGATAATTTCTTCCAGGTTAAGGGGGGCAGTATCGATAACTAATGCACCCTCTCGGGCGTCAGCCAAAACCTCTTCTGGAACCAGCGAGCCTGCGTAGAGAATGACAGGGCTTTGCTGAATGATTCTTAGCGCCTTAACGGTAATAAGCTCCGGGTCGCCAGGCCCGGCACCGACAAAAAATACACTCATGAGCTAACGGCCTCTGTAGACTTATTGTGGAAGGCGAGTTTTTTTGAATAGCCTCTAGGTGTGTAAACCCAGTCACGTTTGGTTTCACCATTTGTGACAGCAACATGTCGGCTGTCGCTATTACCAACCATCACCAGTGTCAGCATATCGACCTGCGTTGGGTCGAGTTCGGCTAACGTGGTAACCGTCACTTTTTCATCTTGACGGGTGAGGTTACGACCAATAATCACTGGAGTTGTTGCAGGTCGATACTGCAACAAAATCTCTTTTGCTTTGGCTAACTGCCAATCTCGTTTAATTGAAACAGGGTTATAAAATGAGATAACAAAATCACCTTGCCCGGCCGCGTTTAAGCGGGTTTCTATGGTTTCCCACGGGGTTAGCAGGTCGGATAGCGATATCGCGCAAAAGTCATGACCGAGTGGTGCGCCAATTTTACTGGCCGCTGCTTGCATGGCAGATATTCCAGGCACTACTTCAATCTCAATATGCTCCCAACCGGCTTCAGGTTCTTTATCCAATAGCTCGAATACCAGTGTTGCCATGGCAAATATGCCAATATCCCCACTGGAGATGAGTGCTGTATTTTCGCCCTTAGCGGCCAGTTGTAGTGCCAGGCGAGCCCGTTCTATCTCTTCACCCAGTGGACGGTCGTGGCGAACTTTGCCGGCAATGAGGTCTCCTAACAGGTCAAGATAAAGGCCATAAGCCACTAGCTGTTGACTGTCTTCGATGGCGTCTCTTGCGATAGGTGGTAAATACTCCAACCCGCCAGGGCCGGTTCCGATCACGTACAATTTACTCATGGTGTTCTCAGCTTTCGTATATTCGGGCAACCGCACAGGTCGCCTGTCTGTTTTTATGTTTCGGTATTAGTAGTTCAGGCGTTGTCTGTTGATTATTGAATAGGCTGCTGGCATCAATCAGCGCAGCAGCTTCTGCAACGCCGTAGCAGCCTACTTCTCTATAAACAATATCGGACTTTTGCGTAAGCTGGTTTTCAACTGTCCTAAGCCTTTCAGCACTATAGGTGTGAAAAGGGATGTTGAGCTTTGCCGCTAGCTCGATAAGCCCGACTTCATCCTGTTTTACGTCAATACTGGCTATAGCGCTTAGATCATCAACGGTGAGGTTCGATAGCAGCAACGTCTCTTCAAGCAACTGTCTTAGCACAGGCATTGGGCAGTGCCTTTCACACCCCATTCCTGCAATATATCTTGGCTTTAGATAGGTTTGTGCACTGGTAATCACCAGTTGAGCATCAATTACCTGTGCAACCTGCCGACCCCAATCGTTGGCTCCCCCTTCGTGCCCAGACAAAAGCGGAATGACAAACTGCCCATGTTCGTCGAGCACTAATACGGCAGGGTCTTTGTATTTATCTGCCAGCACGGGGGCAAGGGTTCGTATGGCAATACCTGTGGCGCAGATCAAAATAAGTCGTTCACCGCTCGAAAACAGTGTTTGTACCTGATCAGCAAATGGTTTGGGTTTATGTTGGTGATGGGTGGCGACCCCCAGCGCGACTAAACGAGTCGCTAATTGCTGGCCTTTGTCCGTGAGGCTTATGACGGTGCTAGAGGATGTGTTATTCATGAGAGAGTATTCTATTGTTCCCTTTGCTGTCGGGTAACTATAAACAACGAAAAGTAAGGCCCTGCTTCTGCGCTTAGTGTCGATATATCATAGATTACTTTCTGCTGCTCGCGGGTCGCGTACTCTACATAGACGGTTTCATGGAGGCGTCCGCTCGTCTTGATCAGGTTGACTAGTCGCGGCCTGGATTGCCCGACTTTCATCAGTACCAGGCTATCAAACTCATTTAGATGGCTGAGTATTTTTTCATCACTCAGACGTCCTGAAAGTACCGCATAGTTCTCTTTCTGCATGGTAAGCGGAATGCCGGCTACAGCGCTGGCTGCATTGGGTGAGCTGATGCCAGGTACCGATATACAAGTGAACTCATCACATAGTCGCTCTTGCAGATAGCTGTAAGAGCCAAAAAACAGCGGGTCGCCCTCGCAGAGAAACACCACCGTCTGGCCCTGTTGAAGGGCTATTCGAATCTTTTCTGCCGCTTGATCGTAAGCACTATTGGCTGCGGTTCGGTCTCGCTTGTAAGGCATCGGGATAGCAATTTCAACGGCTTTGGTTGCTCTCTCGTTAATCAGCGCCTGAGCAATGTCTTTTGATTGGGAGTGGCCTGGTTTGTCGCTATTTGCATCATTGCAGAGGTAACAAATGACATCACACTGGCTGATTAACCTTGCGGCTTTCAGGGTTATAAGTTCAGGGTCGCCTGGCCCTACACCTAAGCCATAAAATATGCCCGATGTTTGAGGCTCTTTTCTGTTTGTTGGGCTCAACTCTCAACCCCTTTGGTCAGCGTAAGAAGCGTCACGGGCAGTTGAGGCCGCATCACTAGCTGGCCTGCGATAGAGTCGCCGCGAGATAATGCTATTTGTGACCACTCGACCGAGACAGACGCGGGTGTTTGTTCCGCAAACTGAATAAGCGTTGCCTTAGTGGTTTCGGTTACTGCGGATGCGACCACTTTGCCTGCGGGTTTAAGCCGACTCAACGCGGTGTTGAGAATCTGTTCAAGCTGGCCACCACTGCCGCCAATAAATACGGCATCCGGGTCTGGCAAAGAGTCACAGGCATCAGGTGCTGTGCCATCGATAATATGGAGGTTATTAACCACACCGAACGTTGTTTGGTTGGCGCTGCAGTAGCTGAGTCGTTCCGCATTGTTTTCGACAGCGAAAACGGTTCCATTTGGGTTCCAGCGTGCCCACTCAATGGCCACACTGCCGCAGCCAGCACCAATATCCCAGCCAATATCCCCTGCCTTGGGTGCCAGTTGCGAGAGTATTGCCAAACGAACTTCTTTTTTAGTGATGAGCCCTTTTCCGGGGGCTTTGCCTGTTTCAAATAGTGCGTCTTCAATACCGGGGAAGGTAGGCAGAAGCCCCCCGGAGCCTTGGCACTGAATAATGGTTACGTGCAACGGGTGAAAGGTTTCTGAGGTCAGCTTGGGGTCATCAACATGAAATGATCTAATTTGTTGCGCTTTGCCTCCCAAGTCTTCGCAGACCCAGAGCAGTGACTGTTCAAACTGACAATCGATTAACTCATGGGCGATGGCGGCAGGGTGGCTGTGTTGATCGGTGAGTACCGCGTATAGTTTGCCTGGTTGAACACGCGCACGAAGACTGGCGAGAGGCCGACCATGCAGGGTGATTGTTTCAGAACTTTGCCATGGCAGTCCCAATTGATGAAAAGCTGCTTGAATACTTGAAATATTGGCATGAAAGACCAGCTGCTCCCGCCCCACCGTTCTCCCTAACCAATCACCCAACCCGTAGTACAGAGGATCGCCAGACGCCAACAGGACGATACGTTGCTGCTGATGCTTAAACAGCCACTCAGCTAAGCCGGAGAAGGGCGAAGGGTAGGGGATTTTTTCCCCTTTAGTTTGATAGCCGGAAACCTTCTCCAGTTGATGCTCTGCGCCGACCACCCAATCGGCATTGTGCAATGCCGCCTGTGCAGACTCGCCAAGTGCTGGGCCGGTTCCTGCTCCAACGCCCAGCCCAATAATATTTATTGGGCATCCGATCCATTTTGGTTGAGAGGTTGAGCTCATGTTGGAAGCTAACGGCGCTTGAGAAGGTATTGTCGATTTCATTAGAAACAAATGCCTCGTGACAGTCTTAAGCAGGCATTCCAGGCGCTGGCAGACAATGCACTGCCACCTCGTTTGCCTCTCAGTGACATCACATTCAGGCCCATGCTGCTCGACGCTTCAATGAGCGCTTCTTTGGATTCCGCCGCTCCGACAAAGCCGACCGGCATCCCTATAATCAGCGCCGGTTTATCTGCCCCCGCTGCGATCATTTCTAACAACCGGAATAGTGCGGTTGGGGCGTTGCCAATAATAACCACACTGTCTTTTAAATGCGGCTGCCATAGTGAGAGGGCTGCCATGGACCGTGTTTCGCCGTTGGATTTGGCCAACTCAGGTACACGTTCATCGTTTAAAAAACAGTGTACCGGGCCCGTTTGAAAACGGCGGGTTAAGCCGTGTTTGACCATCTCAACGTCGCAAAGAACCGTGGTTTGACTCGATGCTGCCTCTAATCCGGCTGCTATTCCAGCAGAGACCGCGTGCTCAGAAAGATAGATATCTTCAATGAGGGATGGGTCGCCGCAGGTATGTATAAGGCGCATGGCGACCTGAGCTTCGTCAGCAGAAAGGGCACTGAGGTCTGTGAGTGCCCGAATCTGCCGGAATGACTCCACTTCAATAGCGTGCGGGTCTTTTTCGTAATGATAGAGTTCAGTTTTTGACATAGCCTTTGGTTTTACAATCGTTACGGATTATTGATATTTACGCTATACCACTCTGCAACCGCCGTCATTCCCGCGAAGGCGGGAATCCATAGAGCTGTTATTTTAAACACTGGACCCCCGCCTTCGCGAGGGTGACAAAGAGTGTAAATTTTAGTGTTTTCGAATGATAACTACTCGCGGTCATTTATGATCGTGGCTATGGTGATGGCCGTGATGGTGATCGTGACTGTGTCCGTGGTGATGACTATGATGATCATGATCTGCATCGGTACCAGAGCCCCGAACGTGATGATGGTGACCCTCTTGAGGAGTGCCGACTTTATGTTCACTCCCCAGAATCTGCACACGATATTGGCACATCTGGCAATTCATATTACCTGTGCCGTTTTCGGCTTCTTCCATTTTATCCATGAAGGTTTCAAGCACTAATGGATGATCGTTCAGGTAAGGTGCGTTAACCACGGTCACGTCAGGGTATTTTGCCTGGTAGTCGTCTGCCCACTGGTAGATTTTTTTCACCAGGCGGCCGGTGAATAGAAAGTATGGGAAAACGATGACCTTTTTGAAACCCAAACCGTGCGCCCGCTCAAGCGCTTCATCAACCAGTGGTGAGGTTACGCCACTGAAACAGGTGATCGCCCAGCCAAAGCCCATACCTTCTTCAAGCATTCTGGTAATTTTGCAGATATTTGAATTGGCATCACTATCAGACGCACCACGCCCTACCACCACCAGCAAGGTGTCCTTGCGGTTGTATTCGTCGCCAAACTTCTCAACCATTTGGGCTTCCGCTTCTTCAATTCTTGCGGCGGACGCACGCACCATATTGGCGTGTACGCCCAGATGCGTTCCATAGGTGATATCGATACCTTCTATTTCTGCCTGCAAGGTATTCAGCTCGCTCGGAATATCATTCTTGGCGTGGCCTGCGGCCATCAACATGCCAGGGATTGCCGTGATTTTGGTGGCCCCTTGCTCTACCAGTTTATCAATCCCGTCAGCAATGACCGGGCGGGCAAACTCCAGAAAGCCGGTCGCACAGAGTCTATCGGGGTACTTTTCCTGAAAGTGCTCTGCCAGTTGATGAAACTCTTCAACGGCTTCAACATCCCTGGATCCGTGTCCTACTACGAGTAGTGCTGGCTTTTGATTGTCGGTCATAGTTCTCTCGGTTTATGTGTAATCTGGTTATCTATCATTCAACGAATGGCTTTGATGAGGTCATGTTCGTTGTTGTAAGTTGTACTATAGTCGCTACCCGTTTCAGGTCTGTTTAGCATGATAACGGGAAGTTTTAATTTCTGTGCAGCGTTTAGTTTTCCATCAACGGCTCGGCCGCCGCTGTTTTTACAAACCACGACATCGATATGGTTGGTTTTCAGCAGCTCAATTTCATCCTGTTCCGTGAACGGGCCAATAGCCTTGACCAGGCGATACCGTTGTTGCGTTTGGTTGCTCTCAACGGCAGACCGAATTAGCCAAAACTGATGGTCTGGAATTAAGTGGGCATCATTAATCGCTAAGCGGCCAATTGTAACAAAAGGGCGCTTAAATAGGTGCATTGCTTTTTTCGCTTCACTCCAGCTACTCACCGTAATCCAGTGGTCTTTTGGTGTGGCTTGCCAAGGCGGGCGAACATAGTGCAGCAACGGAATGTTGAGCTGCTCGCAAACAATAGAGGCGTTGTTGCTGATTGTGATGGCGTAGGGGTGAGTGGCGTCAATCACTTTTTCAATGTGGTGCTGTTGTAAAAACCGTTTCATTCCCAGCTGGCTTCGGTTGTCCAACTGCTGTGTCGAGGTTTTATCGTCAATTGTCAGCGGTGCGGTGCTAGAGAATTGGCTAAACCCGCCCGTGTGAACCGTGCAGTCAAGCAGAGGCTTTCTGACGATCCCTGCAATACTGTAAATAAGCTTGATGGTCTGATCGCCCGATTGGTTACCTGCGAGCAGTGAATTGGCAATATTAATGGCATCCCGAGTGCCCCCTAACAGCAATATGTTCATGTTGTCTGCCTTGGGGTGCGCGTGCCATTGCACCAGCCAGCATGCCCAACGACATCACCCTGTTTGTCTACCGCCCAAACCTCTACCTGAACCCTGTTCGGGATAAGTTTGGCCGCGACTGATCGAGCTTGTTCGCAGATAATATTACCAAGGGGAATAGAATGTTGCTGGCACAGCTTCAGTGCCTGCAAGCTGGTATTGCAGACTTTGATCTGTTTGCATAGCGGCTCATCGGCCCCGCCAAGCGCTGCTTTGTCGGCCAGCTCTTCAAGGTCAATATTTGAGGCGCGGCTGTGCAGATCCATATGGCCATTGGCCAGTTTGCTAAACTTTCCAAAACCACCAATAAGGGATAGTTTGGCAACCGGGGCGTGTTTAATATGTTTGAGTACCGCCCCGACAAAATCACCCATCTCTACCAGTGCCATTTCTGGCAACGAGTAGAGCCGTTGGGCGCGCTTTTCACTGGTAGAGCCGGTGCATGCAGCAATGTGTTTTATGTCATTTTTATAGGCAACATCAATTCCCTGCTGAATTGAGGCAATATATGCAGAGCATGAGAACGGGCGCACAATGCCAGTCGTACCCAAAATAGACAAGCCACCGACGATACCCAGTCTTGGGTTCATGGTTTTGGTTGCGATATGCTCGCCATTTTTGATGCCAATATGCACATTAAATCCGCCGCGGTAATCCAGCGCTTCTGCAAGCTTTATTAGGTGCGATTGCATCATCTGTCTGGGAACCGGGTTGATAGCCGGTTCACCTTTAGTAATTGATAGTCCTTCGCGGGTGACGGTACCCACCCCTGGCGCGGCGTGAAAAAAGACACCGGCTTCAGTGCATAGCTCTACTTCTGCGAAGACCGTGGCACCGTGTGTGACATCAGGGTCATCGCCGGCATTCTTGATGGTAGCAGCAAATGCAGACTGGGCTGATGATAAGCGGCACTCGGTTAAAGCGAACTCTACGTGCTGGCCGCGAGGCAGGGTGATCGTGCAAGTCTGGGTCACTTCGCCACCCAACAATAAGCGGGCTGCGGCCAGGCTGGTCGCTGTAGCACATGCTCCGGTGGTGTAGCCGCTGCGCAACGGTCGCTTGGTTTCTGGGGACTCTTCACGCATCTGCGGCTCAATTCTATCTAATGGCTAATATTAGTGTGTTAAGCGACCGCAGGTGCGAAGCTTTCTGCAATCCACAACCCACCCAATACCATTGAGAGGCAAGCAACGCCGCCACGGCTTATATTGAACAGCAGGTTGCTTTTGTTTTGCAGCCAGGTTTGCAAGCCGCCCAGAGAGGCACCGAATAGAAACATGCTGAGCATAACACCCAATGAGAACAGCACAATATAGCCCATTGCGACATCCAGACGTCCCTGACTGACAGCGGGAATCAGTGCTAGAACGGGAGCACTTCCTGCCAGCCCATGAGTGACACCAACTAATACAGGGGTGTGATTATGCTTGTTGGACTTATCATTCGCCAAGTGGACGTGGGTAATATCGCCATGTTGGTGAACGTGCATTTTTACAGACTGTCGCCAAAGGCTAACCAGTAGCCACGCCCCCAAGCCGATCAGCATAAACCCGACAGCGCGTTCTGCCCAGAGTGATAAACTCTCTGGAACCTGGACGCCAAGGGCAAATATCAACAGGCCAAGTGCGACTAGCACGCCGCCGTGACCGGCTGCCCATTGAACGCAGAATTTCATCGATTGCTTAATGCTTGGGCGCTTACTCGATAGCGTTGACACGGCCATAATGTGGTCTGCATCAAAAGCGTGTAGCAGGCCCAGACCTAATCCAGTACTTAATAGGGCGATAATGGGTAAATCAATCATGTTATGTTATCTCGACGTAGTGGTTTTTTCGGATTTATTAATGCTATCGCTTATACTGCGGCCTGAACCAGATTCATTAAGCGTAGAGTTTAGCGTATGAACCCCAATAGCAGAAATGGTGAGAGTGCTAAGACTGTTCTGAGTGCTCAGGTCATCGAAGATGTTTGTTGCCCTGTTTTGATGATTGCATCCCCCGGATCGGGGCATGGTAAAACCACGCTGACGGCACTGCTTGCCCGGCTGCATCGTAACAAAGGCCGAAGGGTTCAGGTTTTTAAGACCGGCCCTGATTTTCTCGACCCTATGATCCACGAATGTGCTTCTGGCCAAGTGGTTTTTAACCTCGATCTCTGGATGATGGGGGAGTTCGATATTAGACGTATGCTGCATCGCGCAGCTCGTGATAACGATCTGATTATCATTGAGTGCGCGATGGGGTTGTTTGATGGGCAGGCCAGAAATACCAGCGCAGATCTTGCGAGACTGCTGGGTGTGCCTATCGTTGCTGTTATTGATGCTCAAGGCGTTGCGCAAACATTTGGCGCTATTGCCCATGGTTTGCAAACCTTCCAGCAAGACCTGCCTTTTGGTGGCGTAATCGCCAATAACATTGGAAGTTCCCATCACTTCCAGTTGATTAAGCAAGGCACCCCCGCCCGTGTTCCGTTGATTGCTGGTGTTCCCAGAGATAAGGGGCTGGTGTTGCCTGAGCGGCACTTGGGGTTGGTTCAGGCCTGCGAGCTTGCTGATCTTGATAGCTGGCTTGATGACGGCGTGGACATTCTGCTCAACAGTGCAATCTCTGCGGGTATTGAGCGTTTGCCTGAGGCGATCATTTTTAGTTTTCCCCATTTGGTTTGTTCGAGCTTTAATGATGCCGGTATTATTGGCGAGGCCAGACCTTTGACCGGGCAGCGAATTGCTGTTGCCAGAGATACTGCATTCGGCTTTATCTATCAGGCCAACCTTGAACTGTTGAGTACTTTGGGGGCTGAGTTGTGCTTCTTCTCGCCCCTGGGCAATCAAGCTGTCCCCGACTGTGATGGCGTTTGGTTGCCGGGTGGATACCCTGAGTTGTTCGCGGATCAGTTGAGTAGCAGTCGACTCACTCAATCTACGCTTAAAGCGTTGGTCGATAACAACACACCCGTGCTTGCGGAGTGTGGAGGCATGCTCTTTCTGCTTGAGGAGCTGACTACAATTGATGGTTTGACACACGCCATGTGCGGTTTTGTTCCGGCCAAAGCGAGGATGAAACCCCGCTTTCAAGGGCTTGGTTTGCAAACTATGCGCTGGCCTGAAGGGGAGCTTCGTGGCCACACCTTCCACCACTCTGAAATGTTGCTGAGTGAAGATGCTGTCAATGGCGCTGTTGATGGTGCTAGCAATGGAGATCAGGCGCTCGAACCGATTGCTCATGCCATTCGGCAACGAGACCGAACCCTGGGAGAAGCGCTGTTTCAGGTCGGCTCTATCAGGTGTTCCTATTTCCACGCATACTTCCCTTCCAACCGGGAGGCGATTGCTAGATTCTTCTGCCCTTGATAAGCGGCTATTCGGTCGCTTATGACTCATGAGGCTAATACCTCATCTGGATGAAACAGACGAATCGTTGCCGCTTGGTTCGAAGGGAAGTAAAAATGCAGGTACGAGGCTGTTAGCCCTTTACTCCTTACAACGGGTTCACCGGGAGCCGGGTGTTTAATGCGTTTACCAAAGGTAATCGCCGGCAGAGTCTCTTCGCTTTTGCTGCGATGATGAGCGTGGCCGCGAAGCTCGCCTTCCGGGAGTGCAGCACTTTGCATGCCTTGGCACCCACCTTTAGTACGCATCACCCCAATGCCGGGAATTAGCCCTGCCATCGGCCAATCCTGATTATCAAGGGTGACGATAGATTGCTGAGCATAGAGCATACCGCCGCATTCAGCGAGAATCTTATGACCCTGCAGGTAAAACGCCTTGATAGACTCCCGCATTGAGAGGTTTTGGCTAATTTTTTCTAGGTGCAGCTCAGGATAACCGCCAGGGAGCCATAGGCTGTCTACCTCTGGAAGTTGTTCATCTGCGCAGGGTGAGAAAAAATGCAGCTCGGCACCCAAGCGTTCTAATAGTCTGAGGTTGGCAGGGTAGATAAAACTAAAGGCTTCATCCCTTGCAATCGCAATTTTTACACCGGCTAACGACTTAACATGCTGAGTCGTGTTGACCTTTAAGGTTTCTTCTATTTCGTCATGGAAAGCTACAGGCTCAGGTAACGTATCTAACCCGGCTGTTGCTAATATATCGGCTATTTGATCGAGCTTTTCATCATAATCTTCCAGCTCGTGGGGGCGAACCAGACCTAAATGTCGCTGAGGCAAGGTGAGTTGGTCTTGTTTTTTTAGGCAGCCCAAGACCGGTATGCTGTCAGGCATGCTTTCTCTTACCAGTTCGGCATGACGATCACTGCCCAGTGTGTTGGCGATAATGCCAGCAAATGGCAGGGAGGGGCGGTACTGGGTTAAACCAAGCGCAATAGCGCCCACAGTCTGTGCCATGGTGGGGGCGCTGATAATGGCCGCGACAGGTATACCAAAATACTCTGCCAGATCAGCACCGCTTGGGTCGCCATCATATAGCCCCATGACCCCTTCAATCAGAATAAGGTCGGCATCTTTTGCGGCTTCATATAGATAATGACGGCAACGCTTTTTGCCAACCATCCATAAATCAAGCTGCTCTGCCGGGCTGCCAGCCGCTTGCTCAAGTATGAGCGGGTCTAAGTAGTCTGGCCCTGTTTTAAAGACCCGCACTTTACGGCCCTGATTACGGTGATAACGAGCAAGCCCGGCAGTGATCGTTGTCTTGCCCTGGCCAGATGCGATAGCACTGATAAACAGGGCGGGGCAGAGTACTGCGCCTCCCTGTTTAGTTGGCTCATCTATCTGTTGGTCAAAGGTGTCATTCTGCTCTGGCCTCAACATGGTTACCACTCAATGCCTATTTGGGCTTTAACACCTTGGCGGAAAGCATGTTTTTCGTCCTGTACAACACTAATCGTATCCGCGATGTCTTGCAGTGCTCGATGCATGGTACGACCGGTGATAATCACGTTTTGATGTGCCGGGCGATTCTTTAAGGCCTTAATGACCGGTTCAATATCCAGGTATTCATACTTGAACATATAGCTCATCTCATCAAATACCAGAATATTATAGTTTGGGTCATTCAGCATTACTTCTGCCTGTTTCCATGCTGCCTGGGCGGCTTCAATATCCTTTGATTTATCTTGGGTTTCCCAAGTGAAACCGTGGCCCATTACATGGAAGTCGACTCGGGGATGGTCTTTGAAAAACAGGTATTCGCCTGTGTGGCGACGGCCTTTTATAAATTGGATGACGCCAGCTTGCTGCTCATGCCCCAACGCTCTTGCCATGGTGCCAAACGCTGAGCTGCTTTTGCCTTTGCCGTTCCCCTTCATCAGAATCAGCACGCCTCGCTCTTCCGTTGCCTTGGCGATACGCTCGTCCACAACGGCTTTCTTTTTTGCTTTGCGGGCTTGGTGTTTGGCTTGTTCAGCCGCTTCAATTTCTGGGCTATGTTTGTCGTTATTACTCACAGAAAAGCTCCATTTATAAGCGGTGGCTCTGTTTCAAGGCGGTCTGGCAAGTCATCAATATGTTGATAGTTGGCATTTAACAGGGCTGCAATTGCGCGGCATCGCTCTAACCGAATAGCGTGTTGTTCGGTGTCAATCACTGTAATGACTGCACCCGTAGACGCGCTGATGGATGAAAAAGCTGAAATATCATCGTTTGATCGCCCGTCAGTCAACACGTACAGGTGAAGGTTTTTACTGGGTGCGCGAGACTGTGCTTTGTGAAGTAGTTCTTTAGCTTGCGCCAATGCTTTACGAAGGGGAGTGCCGCCGCCGAGTGTGATCTGATTGAGTATGGGGTCAATATCCTTAGGTGCGCGCTGAGGGTGAAGCAGTGTGCTCACTTTGTTGTTGCCGAACGCGATAATCGCCAGTTCTTGACGCTCGAGGTAGCTCTGATGAGACAACTCCGAGACAGCGCCTTTTGCTTTACCCAGTGACTGCTGGCTGCCGGTTGATGCTGAACTGTCGATAAGCACCAGGTTAAGCTGCCCCGGTTTTTGCTGGGGTTTTAGATAATGTAAGGTCGAGAGTCTCGCAGGTGTGCCTTTCTCAGAACCTCGAATATTGGAATCCCGAAGCCGTTGAATATTTTGCCCATCAGTCAGCGTTGGCACCCAAGCGACTCGTTGTGCTTTTTTTGTCTGGCTTCTCAGGCCTAACGCATAGGCACTTACTTTTGCGTTGCCGAACCCTTTTTGGCCATGTGTAATGTTGGATTTAACCCTCTTCTGGTCTCTGGTCTTGGGTTTATTGATAACCCGTTTGCCTGAAGTTGCCATCGCACTGGGTTGTATTGCACCCCACTGTCCTTCGTTATTCTGCTTTTTATTACTCGGCTCTTCTGAGGCTCCGTTGGAACCAGCCTGGGAGCGAGGTTGTTTAAATCGAGAGCCACGGTCGGCATATGGACGGCTTCCCTGTGATGGAGGTGTTGCTGCATCATCGGGAGAGTGGTTTTTATGTTTTGGAGGCTGAGGTTCATTTGGCGGTGTTGTCGTACGGCGATGGGCAAGCACAAACTCTTCAACTTCATCGATATGCTGAGTGCTGACTTTCACCTCTCCGTGCCATGCCGCTTGGGCTTTGGCAGCTCGCTGTAAGGTAATATCTGCTCTCAGTCCCTCGACGCCTGATGCCTCGCAGCGTTCAGCGATGTCGAGCTGTTCTGCCTCTCCGATAACAACCTCCGGTAACAACGCCTGAGCGCATACCAATTCATTGTGAATCGTTTGCTGTTGTTCGGCGTGGCGCTCTAGAAAGGAGACTGGGTTGTCATCAAATTCTAAGCGCTTCTTTACTGCTTCAACTCGCTGTTTTGGGTTAAGTCTTTCATTTATATCAACAAATAACCCAAACCTATCTTGTAATTGAGGACGTAATTCACCTTCGTCGGGGTTCATTGTGCCGATCAATACAAATTTACTTTCATGCTCTTTGGTAATGCCATCCCGCTCAACATGGTTGATGCCGCTGGCAGCAACATCTAACAACAAATCGACTAAATGATCGGGTAGTAGGTTGACCTCATCAACGTAGAGAATGCCGTTATGGGCTCTGGAGAGAAGGCCAGGTGAAAAGGCAACTTCGCCATTCGCCAGTACGCGTTCAATATCGAGTGAGCCGACGAGTTTTTCTTCCGTTGCGCCTAAAGGCAGTGTCACAAATGGCTTGGTTGATTTGGTAAGTGAGTGCTCACTTAAAAGTTCGCCAAGTCCTCTTGCCAGTGTGGTCTTGCCCATTCCTCTCGGGCCACTAATCAGCACGCCACCGAGCTTTGAGTCTATCGCAGATAAAAGCAGCGCCTGCTTGAGAGCGCTCTGGCCTACGACGGCGCAAAATGGATAGTGATATGACTTCATTTGCCAAGACCTCACAGGAAGGCGCTGCAATTAAGCGGCGCCAGTCGACTCTTCGTCAGGTAGTTTGAACAAGGTATTAATGGCGATGGCCGATAGAAGGCCCAGGCAAACCCAGAATACGCCGTTTACCACCGTTGTTGCCATTACAAACTGACCAACAAGGGCCTCAAGTGCTGCGACTGCATTTGCATCCGGGTGAGCAAAGCCGTGCATCGCTGGCTGCGGAGCTCCCAGAATATGGGGGATGGCAATAACCAGCAATCCACCCCAGCGTAAAGCACCTTTGCCAAACGCGAGTAGGCCCAGACCCAGGGAGGTAAAGGTTACCGCCAACAGCCACCAGCTTTGTCTGCCTTCAAGTGCTGCGGCCTCCATGCCTGGTATCTCTGGTGGAAGCCCCAGCGATGGAGAGACAAAAAAGGATAGATACCCTGCAAGCCCCCAAAGTAAGCCTGCGACCGGGCTGGTTTTGCCCGAAAGCGCCATGCCACTAATAACCACCAATGAAAAACCAATGGCCATCAGTGTGCTCGATAAAAAGGTGAAAAATGTTCTCTCTGCGCCGTCTTCAGGGCCCCATGCCTCCGGGTCGTGAGAGTGTTCCTGAATATGCTGTTTCGATGCGGTGTCTGAGTTGTTTTCGAGCGCCTCAAAATGGCCGCTGATGTTTTCAGACGTATGGTGTGCCGGGTTGCTGTGATCATGTGCCGTTGCTTCGCCTGCTGCCATGTCTGTGCTAGACGGGAGTTCGTCTGCTATTTCATAGACTTCTGCCCCTAAAATAATAGGCGTGACTTGAAAGTGTTGCAGGGTGCCAAGAATAATGCCCGCGAGCAGGCCTGCCGCTACCGCAGCAAATACAATATTTCTAAAAAACATAAGAGTTCTCGAATGCTAAAAGGTATTTAAGATAAACGTTAGGTGTTTAGCGTCTTTTCCAGAGTCCTTCTTAGTGGCAAGGGAAAGCAGCACTATGACGCGTATCGTGAGCTGCATTGTGAGCAGCATCCATTGGCAGTAAACCAACAGCGAATACGATTGTTAATCCGAGAATAGCGGCAGCTAAAATTTGTGAGCGTTTAGAGGCTGCTACAGAAGTGGTTGTTGCATGAGTGTTTGAAACTTGAGTTGTCATGATGAAATTGTCCTTCGTGCTCACCCGCACTGAAATGAGGAAAATAAAAGCACACTGCGCTGTTTAGGGCTGTGTGGTTTGTGCGCTTACAGCGTGATGTCCAGGGGCTGGTATCGGACTCATGGCGTATATCGCCACCTACCGTTGCGGGGGCAGTGTAGGCTTTACGATAGCCGGTTGCTATGCGGACCTACTTCCCATTTAACTTGCTCATGAGTAACAACATGAAGCAAGACCTCTATGACTGTCAAATGCTAACAGAGAGTGCCGATTTGTCAATTGAATGAACTGTATTTAGCCATTTTGAAGTATATAAAAACAACTATGACCGCTCATCATACCTATTTTCACTTTGATGCAGGCAATCATATGTGGCTTAGGTGTGAATTGGTCGATAGCTGGTACAAGTTTGCAAAATAGTGTTAAAGCCGCTCTACTCTTTCTTGCCTGGTTTGCATCTTCTGATACGCTTAGTGTATTCGGAGTGAAAAATGCTAAGAGTCAGAAAATTGATGGAGAAATACGGTAATCCATTGGAGTGGACTGCCGGAACGAGAGCTGCCTTGCTGTTAGGTTTAACGCTGGCAGTGCATACGCAGTATTTTTTATGGGCTTATTATCAGCTATCTCCTTTGGCTCCAGAGGCCAACCAGAATTATGTTAACATTGCGTTTTTGAATCAGCACAAGATTTACCTGAACAGCATATTGCTGCTGTCTATCCTGCTATTTGTATTGGTGTTATTGCTGCGCAGGCGTTTCCCCAACAGCGAGTTCCATGAATATATCGCAACCCAGTATTTTTCTTTTACGTTGCTCTATTGTGCTTATGCCGTTGGCACTATGTCTGTGGCTACCGGCGTTGTGCTGGCAGGCGCGCCGGTAGTGGGTTTTATTCTTTTTAATCGCAGAGCGGTGATACTGGCGTTTACGATATCGGTTATTGGGCAGTGGGTTGTTTCCTATAGCTCTACGTTTGGCGATATGCCTTACGCGCCGGTGGTTAAAAACCTACAGGAGGCAGACGGGGCGCTCAGTCACTTTTGGCTATATACAATGTATTATTTTGCGGCACCTCATCTTATTGTTATTACCGTTTTTGCCTATCATGTGTTGAGCCGGTGGCGGCAGCGAGAAGATGAAATCAGGCAATTAAGTTTAACTGATCCGCTCACCCACCTGAGCAACCGAAGAAGTGTACTGTCTAGCCTTAGTCTTGAGCATGAACGAAGTCGAAGGCATGGGGCGTCGTTCTCAATATTGTTGGTGGATTTAGATCACTTTAAACGTATAAATGACTCATGGGGACATCCCGCCGGTGATCAGGTTCTGGTTGAGACAGCGAAGACACTGAAAAACAGTGTTCGACAGAATGATCATGTTGGGCGTTATGGTGGTGAAGAGTTTTTGGTTATTCTACCGGGCACAGATACAGAGGGTGCTTATCAGCTTGCAGAGCGTTGCAGGGAGCAGTTGGAGCGCATGAAAATTCTCACGGCTGACGGGTCAATGTTAAGAATAACTGCCAGTATGGGGCTGTTTTGTAATGAGCTCCTGAGTTCTGCCTCGACAGAAAAAATGCTGCACTATGCTGATGAGGCTCTCTATAAAGCTAAAGAGGGTGGCCGAAACCGAGTGGTTAAGTTCCTGCAAGAAGAACTTGATACCTGAGCCTGACTTGCCTTTTTCTGAAGGTGAGGGTGATAAAAAGCTAGACCTCTGTGTTTAGGGGTTATTATCATGGTGTATGCGAGCTACTTTCCAACGTCTTGACCATATACTCATCCAATATGCCAATATATGGCGTATATCTCCTTTCTCTACCCCAAAACCATCTTGGTTAAATAGTCATCCAGCCCTTACTCAGTGGCTGCTGGCATTATCAGATGATGATGTTGATCGATTGCAAGGTAATGATGATCTGTTGTGTCAGCAGGTCGGGGATTACCTACCCGTCGCTCAAGAAATTCATTCGCTTATCCAGGTTCCTTCTTGCCAACAAAAACAACTAACCGGAAGAACTTATGCATGGCAACGCGATGTTCCGGGCCGCAAGGCAGAGCAAATTGAAGCGTTTGCCGCTGCGACAGGGAAGATTACAAGCCCGCTTATAGAGTGGTGTTCTGGTAAGTTGCATTTGGGGCGATACTTGGCAGAACAGTTTAAAGTGCCGGTGCTGGGTTTAGAAATTAACGCCAATTTGGTGCAGCAAGCAAATCAGCTGGCCTGCCGAATGCACAGTGATGCCCGGGTGGAGCAGTGTGATGTATTAGATCCTAATGTTGTACAAAAGCTGAATGCACACCAGCACGTCATCGCTTTACATGCTTGTGGCGGCTTGCATGCAAGTTTGTTGCAAGGTGGTGTGGAAAAACAGGTGAAACGTATAACGCTTGCGCCGTGCTGCTATCACCGCTTTAACCAAACTTCAGTATATAACCCCTTGTCTAAAGCGGCTAAAAGTAGTGAGTTGATACTTGATAGTGATGACTTGAGAACGGCTGTTCGACAGAGTAATACTGCGCCAGAAAGGGAGCGAATTAAAAGAAAGAGGCTGCAAATGTGGCGGCTAGGCTTTGATTTGCTCCAGCGGGATATAAGAGGGATTGATGGGTATTTGCCCGTTCCGTCGTTATCTGTAAAGCTGCTGGACGGCGACTTCCGGCAGTTCTGTGAGCATGTTTCACATCTTAAAGAACTCTGTCTTCCAGGTGGGTTGCGCTTTAATGACTATGAAGTCGCTGGTGAAAAGCGATTCTTTGAATACTCTCGCTATGAGCTGGTGCGAATGACGTTTAGACGGGCGCTGGAATTATGGCTGGTATTGGATCGTGTTATGTATCTAGAGGAGCATGGTTATCGTTGTGAGCTGACTCAGTTCTGCCCGACAGACTTAACGCCGCGGAATTTTCTTATTGATGCTGTGTATACAGCCTGACGGTTTGTACAACAAGGTATTGGCGCTAATTTGCTGTTGTTTAACCTCCCTCCCGGTTGACTGATCGGGAGAGAGGTTAAGGTATTTTAATGTCCGTATACATCCATTGTTGCAGTGAATTTCAGGTCGGTGATGTATAAAGATCCAATGCTGTTGGCGCCTATCTTGATGTCTTCAACATCCATATCAGCGGAGAAGTCAATAACATCAACCATTAGCCCTTTGTTGCTTGCGCCCATGGCTACAGTAGCTTGGGCAAAGTTGCCATTCGGGGTTCCTGATGGGCGACTGTTATCCATCGTAAAATTGCCAATAGATACATTCATGAACGGTATATCCATTGAACCGCTGTCAACAGCAAAGAACGCGTTTGCCCAGAGGTTAGATGTATCTTCGCTGATTACAATATCAATAGGGCCTAGGCGGCCAGATAGAGCTAAATTAGATAGCAATACGGTGTTGGTGCTTGCATCGCCTGCATATTTTTGGCTTGGCGCGTAGTTGGATGTTTCGAGAGAAACTTCGGCAATGCCTAAGCCGAAATCTACGTTTTGTACATCTCCGTCAGTGGCGCCTATATGTATTACCAAGTCGCCATCACCGATACCTGTGATACCGTTTGTTGTTTCAAGTGCAGCTATATCTGTAGCATCTCCAGCGACATCAACAGTGATTGTCAGATTGTCAAGAGCTCCACCACTTGCACCACCAAGATAAATGTCCCGCGCTGCTATAAAACCGCCGTCTTTGTATGCGATTTCACCCATACTGACTTCTGCTGTTAAGTCAATCGATATGCCTGACTGACCTGTTACCTGGCTCATCATGGCGTCGTTCATTGCTTTGTATTCGGCTTGAGCGCTTGTAGCTACTGCTGTTATTGCAGAGGCTAAGGCTATTTTTTTCAGACCTTTCATGTTGTATTCCCTAATATATTTTTATGTGTTTTATTTAGTGCTGCGTTCTCTTTTTGTTCTTGTTTTAGGGACTAAAATGGTCGTTTCTATCTAAAGTAACTCCCGTGCGCGATTATGCATATTTTGGTACTGCTGTTCTGTGACTGGTATCATGTTTGGGTTTTGTCTGTTGCGCTATGTAATGATTGGTTATTTATTTTAAGCGTAATAATAGTGTCTATAATTGACTGCTATATTCTCTATATAGTTTCTTGTCTTTCCTCTCTTGGCGTAACCCTTTCTAAGGCATTGTATAAGTAGCTCTAAATACATCACATGTAATATATTGTAATTATTACATGTGATGTATTGACGAGATTACATGTAACAACTATAGTGGATGTATGAATAGAAAATCATCTGCACATTATCAACGAGAATTTAGGCGACGCTTGCGCGAGCAAGGGTTGGTTAAAAAAGAAGTATGGATAAGGCCTGAAAATGCCAAGCGCTTGGCTGCGGTAGAAAAGCAACTGCGCAATCCAGAAGTATCAACATGGATAAATGTAGGAGAGGTTATGGCGAATAACACAAATGAATCTACAGGTTTATGGACAACAGAATCCCTTTATCAGGCGCTAGAAAAAGAGGCATTGTTTGCAACTGGTAGCGCTTCGGTTGAGTTAATAGAAGGCGTAGAACCCTCAATTTACATCGAGATGAAAGAGTACGGAGATTTGCCTGTTTTCCTGACGGTTTCAGGGGAGCAGATTATAGTGGAGGCGGTATTGTGGCCTCAATCTGTGGTGACTGATGTGGAAGGTTTTAACGATGCCATACTGCGCACCCATAAGTACTTCCCGCTTTCAACCATTAGTCTTGATAGCATGCAGCGAAGCGAAAGTGATTATCACGTTGAGGATTACTATCATATGTTTGGCGCGCTGAGTTCCAGTTCGTTGATCTCGAATGTGGTGTTTGAAATTGATGTGTTGGCTAACAACGTCATTCAGGCGACCGAGGCGTATAGCGAATTTTTGAATTTTGATGCTGATCAGTCTGTTGCATAGATTTGTGTCTGTAATCAAATTCAGAGCCGATTAAAACGAGGTATATACAATGAATATTTGGGCAAAAATGATGACTGCTCTGCGAGGCGGAGTGAATGAGGCTGGTGAGGCGGTTGTCGATAGTCAGGCGTTGCGTATTCTTGACCAGGAAGTGCGCGATGCATCCGAAGAGTTAAAGCAATCAAAAGATAGCCTGGTTGCTATTATCGCGAGGCAAAAAGTCGCAGAAGAAAAAGTCTCAAAGCTAAAGAGTGATGTTAAAGAGTATGAAGGTTATGCCCTTCAGGCGTTGGAAAAAGGTGATGATACGCTCGCCCATGAAGTCGCAGAAAAAATCGCCGATTTTGAGAATCAGCTGGCGTCTGAAAAGGCTGCGGCGGCTGGCTTTGCAGAAAATGCAGACAAACTTAAAGCGGCTATTAAGGTGGCAGAAGGTAATATTAAACGTTTGAAGCAGCAAGTTGACACGGTTAAAGCCACCGATAGTGTGCAACGCGCACAGAAAACAGTGGCAGACCGTCACTCAGGTTCAAACTCTAAAATGCGCACTGCGATGGATTCACTGGAGCGGATTAAAGAAAAGCAAGCCCTTAACGCCGCTAAGATGAATGCAGCCAGTGAGCTAAGTGCTGAAACATCAGAAAGTTCGCTGCAGGAAAAGCTGCAGCAGGCGGGTATTCGGTCCGGCGAAAAACAGGCCGATGATATATTGGCCAGGTTAAAGAAAACCAAGTAATTGATTACATAAGCATTTAAATAAAGGAATTTTTTATGAGTGAAAGCCGTGATTACCTTGAAATGACATTTCAATCCATCAACTGTTTTGCTGATGATGGCAAGCTAGATGCGGAAGAGCTTAGCAAAATATTTGCAATCGCCCAGCGGGATGGTGTTGTTGATGACAATGAAAAAAGAGTGTTGACAAATATCATTTCAAAGGTGAAGCCTGAAGAGTTGGATCAGGATATGCTCGAGATTATGAACAGCATTAAACGTGAAATAACGGCGTAATCCGTCAGTGGGTGTAGCAGAAATATAATGAAAGAAGTCGTTAAGTGTTAGGGGGTAAACGATGTTTGCAATATTGCTGAGTGAGAAAATGGATCCGTTCTATCAGAACATTGCGTCGTTTCCTACGGCATTTTTCACCTTCTTTTTGGTTATTTGTTTACTTTACTGGCTGGTTGCAGTGCTGGGTTTTGTTGATCTGGATGTGCTGGACTTTGATATTCCTGACGTCGATGGTGAGCTGGGTGTAAACCAAACAGACTTGAGTACGCCCGACATGCTGGCGGGTTTAATGCTTAAGCTAGGGTTATACGGTGTGCCGGTGACGATAATCGTTTCATTTATTGCCTTGTTTGGCTGGTTTATCTGTTACTTTATCGTCCATTTTTTCTTTGGGTTAGTACCTGATGGCCTTTTGCGATATTTAGCAGGTCTTCCCGTTCTCTTGGGGACGCTTTATGTGGCAGTTATGCTAACAGCTCTGGTTATTAAGCCGATCCGTCCACTGTTCAAAAAAACGAGCCAGAATATTGTGAAAGAAGTGCTAGGTCAGACGGCTATTGTTAGAACGTCTAAGGTAAATAACAGTTTTGGTGAAGTGTTCCTTGCCGATGGTGGTGCAGGGCTCATATTTAAGGCGCGGTCTACCGGAGACGAAGTCTTCAACAAAGGGGATCGAGTGGTGTTGTTGGAATACATGGAGGTTGAGAATGTTTATCGCGTTATATCAGAAAAGGAGTTTTTGAATTGAAGGGAGATTTACCTTAATCCCTAGATGTCACCCCGCCTTCGCGAGGATGACAACATAAGCATCGACTATTACTGAATTAGATTCAATTTTATCAATTACCGTCATATAAAAATTAAGTAAATGGAGTAATTTACATGGCTGATTTGTCTGTCTTAATGCCTATAGCCATAGGCATCGGTGTATTTTTCGCAATCCTGATGGGGCTTGCCGCACTCTTCAAAGCGTTCTATATCAAAGTCGCGCAGGGAACGGCGTTAATCGTTAACGACATGAGTTCCAAGCCCAAGGTTCACTTTACCGGTGCACTGGTTTATCCGATTATTTACAAAAAAGAATTGATGAAAATCTCGCTGATCACCCTTGAGGTTGATCGTCGGGGCAAAGATGGCCTGATCTGCCTTGATAACATGCGAGCAGACATTACGGTAGCCTTCTATTTACGCGTTAATGAAACTGCAGATGATGTATTGCGTGTCGCCAAGTCGATAGGTGCCGACAGAGCGTCTGATAAAGATGCGGTTTATGACCTGTTTGCTGCTAAGTTCTCAGAAGCGTTGAAGACAGTAGGTAAACAAATTGAGTTTGTGCAGCTGTTTGAAAATCGCCTTCAATTCCGTGAAAAAATCATTGAAGTGATCGGTGATGACCTGAACGGCTACGTGCTGGAAGATGTTGCGATTGATTATCTGGAACAAACGCCTAAATCTGCGCTTGATGCCAATAACATTCTTGATTCAGAAGGTATTAAGAAGATTACTGAACTAACGGCTAACCAGAATGTTATCACCAATGATCTTGAGCAAAACGAAGCGCTGGCGATTAAGAAAAAGAATGTAGAAACCCGCGAAGCGATGCTGGAACTGGAGCGTCAACAGGCCGATGCCGAGGCCAAACAAGAGCGTGAAGTGGCCACTATTCGAGCACGGGAAGAGGCAGAGACACTCAAAATTCAAGAAGAAGAACGCAAGAAGTCGGAAGCGACCCGTATTCAGGTCGAGCAGGATCTTGCAGTGCAAACTGAAAACCAGCAGCGTGAAATTGAAGTGGCTGAACAGAATCGCCAGCGTGCTGTAGCCATTGAGCAAGAGAAGGTTATTCGGGCAAGGGATCTTGAAATCGTTGCCCGCGAGCGTGAAGTTGAGTTACAGAAAATAGAAGCTGAAAAAGCGGTGGAAGTTGAGAAGAAAGAGATCGCGAACGTTATCCGCGAACGAGTCGTGGTTGATAAAACAGTTGCTATCGAAGAAGAGCGTATTAAAGAAGTACGCGAAGTGTCTGAAGCAGATCGGGCCAAGCAGGTTCAAGTGTTAGCGGCAGAAGCACAGGCAGACGAAGAGAAAGTTAAGCAGGTTAAGGCGGCTGAAGCAGAAGAGCAGTCGGCCAAGTTCAAGGCGTCAGAGATCACCACTATGGCGCAGGCAAATCTTGAAGCATCAGCAAAAGAAGCCGATGCGAAGAAGAAACTGGCAGAAGGTATTCAGGCTGAAGAAGCGGCACTTGGTTTGGCTGAGGCTAAGGTACAGGAAGCGAAGGCGGATGCCCTTGAGAAGGAAGGCTTTGCAGAAGCCGCTGTTGTGGCCGCGAAAGGTGAAGCAGAAGGTAAAGCACTGCGTGAAACCGGTTTGGCGGATGCCGAAGTGATTGCCGCCAAAGGCAGCTCTGAAGCCAAAGCGACTAAAGAAGTGGGTATGGCGAGTGCAGACGTTACCCGCGAGCAGTTTAAAGCTGAGGCAGATGGCCTGGTAGAGAAGTTTGATGCTATGGGAGGAATGAGCGATAAGGCGCGAGACCACGAAGAGTTCCGCATGAGCCTTGAAACCGCCTTTAAAGAAGCGATTGCCTCTATCGAAGCGGGTAAAGATATCGCTAAAGATAACGCAGACGTACTGTCTACGGCGCTACAAAAAGCGAAAATCGATATTGTCGGTGGCGAAGAGCACTTCTTTGATACCTTCGCCAAGTCACTGTCATTAGGTAAGGCGATTGATGGTCTATCTACCAAGAGCAGCACGGTTAACGCCTTGCTTGCAAAAGTGATGGATGGTCAGGGAAAAGGTTCGGCTGTTAAAGAAGAGAGTTAAGTATTCGCAATATTCATCTCAAAGCCAAGTAGCTTAACCACATGTCATCCCCGCGAAGGCGGGGATCCGTAGCTCTCTCTAGTGTCAGTTTCGCGTAGGCGAGGAGAATAGAGCTCTGAATGATGGATTCCCGCCTTCGCGGGAATGACGGCTGTATCTTTATGGATATTGTCCGGCCTTTAAGCTTTGATGTACTTCTCTGGTGGGCACGCCCACCCTACGTGAAAGGATCGAAAGATGGTGCAGCAGAACCAGTCTACCGGTGATAGCAATGTAGAAAACGCAGTGGCTTCCGGTGGTGCCTATGAAGTCATTCGTAAGCGTCTTTCCGAGCAAGGAAAAACGCTCAATCAACTCACCCGCACGTTAAACCAGTCCAGACTTGAAGAGTTCGGCAGCTCGGATATGAGTGTCGTTTCACGAGTGCGTGTTCGAACTGAAAACAATAGCATCGCCCGCGATATGGTTCAGGTTGGCGACTACCTGTTGTTTGGCTATAACGTTTTTCTCGGTCTTAAAAAAGAGACCAAAATTGAAGATGTATTCTCTCTATTTCGTCTTAAAAAAGAAGGCGATAGTTCGTCTGAACAGGGTTACGATTTAGAACCTGCTGATGCGGGTTCCAGCTTTCTGTCTCAACCCTCGTTTGTCAGCGATTTTGAAGAGTTATATCGTTATTACAAGCACACCCGCCTGGTTGAGCTGAGCGTTAAAAATGGCAAGCTGCTGGCGGGTTTTCAAATTGGTGAACGGTTAGAAGACCTCCGTGTTTTCCGCTGGTCTGTCTCGGCAGATGGAAAAGAGGTTAAGTATATCGATAGCCGTGGTGAGCGTGATATACAGCTGCCGCCTGCTTATGATTTTGAGTGGGTTGGCACCAGCCGCGAAGACTCGGTTCATGGTCGTCACCCGCATATTAATATCCTCGATAAAGTGTTTGTTGAGACAGTGGGTGGTGATCTGACCATCAAGATTGAAAACAATACTGAAGATGGGTTAGGCATCTACCGGGAGCCGGTCGAAGACGAAACCCAGTCTCTGGATGATGCTGAATACTTTTACGCCGAACTGGGTGGCTTAATCTTGCTAAAGATAAAGCCGTATCGGGAAGAAAACTGGCGGTATCTAATTTTTAATACGCTGACTGAAGAGGTCTTGAGAATAGACGCTATGGGTCAGTCTTGTGTGCAGTTGCCGGAAGATCATGGGGTTATATTCCCGGGTGGGTATTATTTGCAGACCGGCGAATACAAAACCTTTGAGCAGGATAGTGTTAATAGCGAAAGTGGCGGCTTAAAATTTAAACGAATGATTCGTTCGCCCAATGGCGAAGATGTTCTGTACGTATTCTATGAGCCAGAAGAAGGTGTTGTCGGGTTATTTGCCTACAACCTTATTAGTAAAGAGCTGCAGAACCCGATTTATTGTCACGGCTATGCGCTGTCTGAAGATGGCAAACTGGTGGTATTTTCGGCGGAAAGCGAACCCACGCGTATTCACCCGATGCAAATTTGGCAGACGCCCTTTGTGAGCCAGGAGTTCGCTAGCAAAGCAGACGTTAGCCAGTCATTTTTTGGCCGCATTGGTAATGCCGCACTGGTCAGAGGTGTTTCAGACCTTTATAGCATTTGTCGCCTGATTGATAATCAGTCTGTTTCATCCCGAACCTATGAAGAGCTCAGCAAGTCGGCCGCCAAGATATTTGATTCCCACTACTGGATTCCTGATTACAAACCACTAGATCAGGCATCAGAACAGCCGTCTATTGAATCGCTGCTAAAAGAGATCACCCAGACCTCTGAACTGGTCATTGATGAATTTGAAAAAGTAGAAAGCATTCGGCGTCAGTCACAGCAGTCAATGGCTGAGGCAGAAGCCGCTCAAGACGACATTCTGCTCTCTATTCGTCCGGAAAACTGGGAGATCGCTGAAGAGTATGTTGAGGCGCTTGACCGGTTGCGGCACCAGCGTGGTCACTTGGCGACCATTAAAGAGCTTCGTTATATAGATCTTGAGCGTATTGACGAGTTAGACCAACAGCTGGTTGATTCGCAGGCTCAGCTGAGCGAACAAACGGTTACGTTCCTCTCTAATGAAGAGGCATTGACCCCCTATCTGGCAAAGATTGATGATCTGAATAAACAGGTCGACCAAGCTGAAACGATTGCCTCGCTCACGCCACTGATTGAAACCATTGAGTCTACCGCTGCCGGTTTAGACCTACTGTCTGAGCTGATGGCGACCCTCAAAGTTGATGATGCCACGGTTCGTACTCGCATTATCGATTCAATTTCAGAGGTCTATTCAAAGCTTAACCAAAGCAAAGCGGCTGCGCGTCATAAGCAGAAGAGCTTAGGGTCAGAAGAGGCGATTGCCCAGTTCGGCGCACAATTTAAACTATTTTCGCAAAGCATTACCAACGCACTGGGAATGGCGAATACGCCTGAGCGATGTGACGAGCAGCTTTCCCGCTTGTTGGTGCAGTTAGAAGAGCTGGAAAGCCAGTTTAGTGAATATGATCAATTCCTCTCGGATATTATGGCCAAGCGAGAGGAGGTTTATGAATCGTTTGAATCTCACAAGCAGCAGTTGTTAGATGAGCGGCAGCGTAAAGCCCAGTCGGTTACCGATGCCGCAGATCGGATACTGGCGAGCATTGAGCGCCGTTCGTTAAAGTTTACGGAAGCGGATGAGCTGAACACGTATTTTGCCTCTGATGCGCTGGTACTCAAAACGCGAGAAATGGTCGAGCGCCTTCGGGAGCTGGATAGCGCAGTAAAAGCGGATGATGTGGAGTCGCGGTTTAAGTCGATTAAAGAGCAGGCATTGCGCTCGCTCAGAGATAAGACCGACATCTATGAAGAGGGCGGCAAGGTTATAAAACTGGGGCCTCGTCACAAATTCAGTGTCAATACCCAAGAGCTTGATCTGACCATTGTGCCTCGTAACGGTGAGTTGAATGTTCACCTCACCGGGACTGACTTTTTTGAAACGCTGACACGACCAGAACTCACCGCGCTGCGCCCCTACTGGGATATGACGCAAGAGTCTGAAACGCCGACCGTCTACCGGTCTGAGTATCTGGCTGCACTGATGCTGCAAGCAGCAGACAAGGGGGAGCATGACCTGACCAATGAGGCGCTGCATGAAGCGTTGTTAGATAAAGATGCTTTGCTCAAACTGGTCAGAACCTTCGCAACGCCAAGGTATAAAGAGGGCTACGAAAAAGGTATTCATGACCATGATGCGATGTTGCTGTTACAGCAACTGATACCGGCTATGGATAGCGCTGAGCTGTTAATCTTTGACCCGCTGTGTCGCGGATTGGCACAAGTATTTTGGGCGAATACGATTCACGCAGACCGAAATGCAGACGCCGTATTATTGGGCATTAAACAGAAAGCCGAAACCTGGCATGAGCGAGCTCAGTCTGCGGCTCATATGCTAACCATCTTTAATAATGAGCGGGCCAACCAGCTACTGATTAAAGAAGTGGCCAATGCTATCGGCTTGTTTATAGAACGTTACCCTATCGATGTCTCTGCTAGAGATATTGAGCGAGCCGCAGAGTATCTGGTGGCAGAGCTGGGCCGTGAGCGCTTTGATTTTGTATCGAGCAAATATGCTCAATCGTTAGTGGATGAACTCAAGCGCACTCTTGATGATGCATCATGGCGCAAGTATCAGACCTCGCTGGAAAAGCTCAAAGGGCAGGTGGCAGAGCGGTGGAACCTGAGTGCCTCATGGCTTATTGCGTTGGTTGAAGGCAAGGGGCTTGACCATTTGGTGCGTTATATTCCTGAAGCCATTGCCTTGGTGAATGCTGATGGCCGGGTAGAGCGTCGAGCAACCGAGGTCGATGTCGAGCTGACCGTAACGGGGTTATTGGGTGACCACCCGCGCATTGAAAACCAGCAGATATCCTTTGCTTTGGATGAGTTTTTCCAACGTCTGGATGACCATCAGCAACGTGTGGTAAAGGGGTATCATGACTACCTCGCATTGCGCCAGTCAATTATCGAAGAAGAGCGTGAAGCGCTAAGGCTTGAGACCTTTAAACCCAAGCCATTAAGCTCTTTTGTGCGTAACCGTTTAATCAATGAATCTTATCTGCCGTTGATTGGAGACAACCTGGCCAAGCAGATGGGCACCGTTGGTGAGAGCAAACGTTCTGACCTGATGGGGGTATTGATGATGATTTCCCCTCCTGGCTACGGTAAAACCACGCTGATGGAGTACGTCGCCAGCCGGTTAGGGTTGATCTTTATGAAGATCAACTGCCCGTCTTTGGGCCATGATGTATTGTCGCTCGACCCAGGGCAAGCACCCAATGCAACTGCCAGACAAGAGTTGGAGAAGCTTAATCTGGGGCTGGAAATGGGCAACAACGTGATGCTCTATCTGGATGATATTCAGCATACCGACCCGGAGTTTCTACAGAAGTTTATCTCGCTCTGTGACGGAACTCGCCGTATCGAAGGTATCTGGAAAGGTAAAACCAAGACCTATGATATGCGCGGCAAAAAATTCTGTGTGGTGATGGCGGGTAACCCGTATACGGAATCCGGCGAAGCTTTTAAAGTGCCCGACATGCTGGCTAACCGTGCGGATATTTATAACCTGGGTGATATTTTAGGCGGGATGGAAGAGCAGTTCGCGCTGAGTTATATCGAAAACAGTTTGACCTCAAACCCTGTGTTGGCACCGCTTGCAACCCGAGAAATGGAAGACATCTATAAGCTGGTCAGGCTCGCCCAAGGTGAAAGCGTAGCAACCACTGACTTGAGCCATCAATACAGTGGCGCTGAAGTGAACGAAATTACCGGGGTATTGAAGAAATTATTTGTCATTCAAGAGATTATTCTCAAGATTAATCAGCAATATATCGCCTCCGCAGCGCAGGATGATACCTACCGAACCGAACCCTCGTTCAAGCTCCAAGGTAGTTATCGGAACATGAACAAGATGGCTGAAAAAGTCTCTTCGGTGATGAATGACGACGAACTGATGCAGATGATCTCTGACCACTACCTTGGCGAGTCACAGCTGCTCACCAGTGGTGCTGAAGAGAACTTGCTTAAACTGGCAGAGCTTCGTGGCAATATGAGCGATGAAGAGCAACAGCGCTGGCAGCAGATTAAGAAAGACTTTTTACGTAACAAAGCCATGGGGGGGGATGATGCCGATGTTGGTGGCAAGGTGATTGCCCAGCTGGTTGATCTGGTTGACGGTGTTAAGCAGTTAGGTCATACCGCAGAAAGTGTCGCTGCGAGTAATCAGGCGAAGTCGGACAGTAAACGCAGTGAGCCGGTTGCGACCCAGCAGCTGGATGTAATCAATGGTTCACTGAGTCGAATAGGCGATCTGCTGGCAGCGGGCTACAAGGCCATGCAGACTCAAAAGCCTGTGGAGGAAAAAACGCAACCCGTTCCGAATGTTGAGGTTATTAACCAGCCGGTGCCTGGCTTGGATAAAGTACTGCGGGTATTGGCAAACACAATGGAGAACAGTATTTTCCCGTTGGTGAGAACGATGGATAAGAAGATTGATATTGATCTTCGAACCCACGACAAAATGGCTGAAATATCAACTCAACTCAGGCAGCTGGAGTCAGAACTTTCACGTGGTTCCAAGCAAGGTTCGGGTAGTGTGGCGTCTGATCACAAAGGAGCAACTGAGTGATCCGAGCCTTCTGGCAGCGCGTTAGGATCGTATTAACGGTTTGCGGGGTGCTCAGTTTGGTTCATGTGGCGAATATGGCTTTGGGAGGGCAGTTAAACCAGTTTGGGATTTTCCCCCGTGAAACTGCAAGTCTGCCTCACATATACAGTTCGCCACTGTTGCATGGCAACCTTAGCCACCTGATCAATAATTTGATCGGGTTGGCCATTTTCAGTTGGCTCTGCCTGCTAAGAACCATACGGCTCTATGTGTGGAGTAGTTTTTTTATAGTCACACTCACCGGCATTCTGGTCTGGCTGCTGGGTCGACCCGCCATGCATATTGGTGCTAGCGGGTGGATTTTTGGTTTATGGAGCTTGAGTATCGCGCTGGCATGGTTTGATCGTCGGCCATTGAATATTCTGATCGCATTCGTCGTGGTATTTCTTTATGGCAGTATGATTTATGGCGTGCTGCCACAAGATGCGGCCATTTCATTTGAAGCGCACCTGTTTGGCGCAATATCAGGGGTTATAGCGGCTTGGTTATCCACTTTTAAAATTTTTAAGAGAAAATTGTCCAGGAGATAAATGATGCATTGTCCTCAGTGTAAAGGGTATCGTCTTGAGCCCAAGCAGCTCGAAAATGGTTTAATTGCGGCAGGTTGCAGTAGCTGTGATGGCGCACTTCTTTCGCTTATGAACTACCGCTTTTGGTCAGAGAATCAGCCAGCGGATACTGAAGAAAAAGCATCTTTAGACACGGTTGGCGAGTTGGCAGAAGGCAAAGAAAAAGCTCAGGTTTGCCCTAAATGCGCGCGAATCATGACGAAGTTTAAAATTGGCTTGGCCAGCGCGAATAAACTTGATTTGTGCACCCATTGTGATGAAGCATGGCTCGACAAAGGCGAGTGGCGCTTGCTCAAGCAGTTAGAGCTGCACGGAAAGTTACCTCAAATATTCACCGATGCCTGGCAGAGAGAGATAAGAATAGAGCGCATGCAAAACCTCGTTAAACAGCGCTATGTGGATATGATCGGTGAAGAAGACTTTGAGAAGGTAGATATGTTCAAGCAATGGTTGAACAAACACCCGGATAGAGAAGAGATCAAACAATATTTGATTACATCCTATGAATAATTTCTGAATGAGTAACCCAAGATGCGACATAAGGATTTGGAAGCCCAGCTACGTGAAACGCTGGAAGATATAAAGTTAAGCAGCGATGAAAAGGTGGAGCTAAGGAAACTGGCTCCTTCCTTGTCAAAAGACGAGCGCCGTTTTCTGAGAAACAAAGGGTTTGACCTCGCGCGCGCGAGTATTGATGCGGATGCCAGCCAAACCTTTAAAGTGCTTAAATGGCTGGAGCAGGTGGTTAAGACGCTGGACAGCGGAGCACTCGAAAACGCGGTTGAAAGCTCCGCTCACTTTAGCCCAGGCGACGAGTGCCGACGTAAAATTATCGACTTGTGCCATCAGGCCAAGCAATCAATTGATATCTGCGTGTTTACGATATCTGATGACAGCTTGAGTGAAGCAATTTACAAGGCTCATCAGCGGGGTATCAAGGTCAGAATCATTACCGACAATGATAAGTCTGACGACTTAGGCAGTGATGTGGACGACCTTGCGGCGAAAGGGGTGAACATTCGAATGGATCAAAGCCCCAACCATATGCATCATAAGTTTGCCGTGTTTGATCAGGCGATCTTGCTCAATGGCAGCTTCAACTGGACTCGCAGTGCCTCTCGCTATAATCAGGAGAATGTTGTGGTCAGCGGTGAAGTTGCCATTGTTGACGCGTTTCAGCGTAAATTTGAGGCGCTTTGGTCGCTGTTTGGCTAATGCCGGGCAGCGCTTATCTAGCGCTGTGCGATACCTGAGTTGCGCTCCACGATTTTGCCACCGGCAATCACCATTGATATCTTCCGGGTGTTATTAATATCCTCCCGGAAGTCGCCATCCAGCATAACCAAATCCGCTTTTGCCCCTTCAGTGATGTACCCAAGGCCGGGTGTCAGATTAAGTTTTTCCAAGTGCCTGCCCGGCAGATATGTCGCCGCTGCGACGGCTTCCTCAGGTGTAAATCCGCATTTTTCAACCAATAATCTGATTTCATCGTGTAATGATGACCCCGCAATGTTCGCAACGTTGGGTGAGTCTGATGCGGCGAGTATGTTGATGCCCGCCGCTTTCATGCGCCGAACATTATCAAATTTTAACTCATTGAATACGTTAACCTCGTGCGCATAGTTTTGAACATTGGCATCCAGGTCTTTTAATTCCAGGTCAGATGGCGGATTGTCATATGCGTCTAAAATGTCCGTTTCAAGAATCTCTTTGTCCATTTTGCCGAAAGTCAGCTTTTGCTGGAATATTCGATCCATCTGGTTAAACACTATCAATGTGGGAGCCACAGTAACGTTGGCGGCTTTCATTCTGGTGATGGTCTGATCAGAGATACTGGAGCGATAAACTCCGTGTACGAAATAGTCTATTCCTGCATCAAGCGCGGTTATCATGTCTGCCTCCGAGCCGACATGTGCACCGACTTTAAGGCCGACACTCTCCGAGTGTTTAACGGCAATAGCGGCTTCTTCTGAAGATAAGGAGGGAATGCCTAAAGGAATCTGGTCGATGACCACTTTGGTAAGCGAAGCGCCTTTAGCTTTGTATTCATCAATATATTCGGGAATGTCCTTATTACTATCTACAGAGCCTACTAACTGGCTTACTGCAAAGCTGGATGCAGGCCAAAAGAATGACTTTTTCATCATAAAAGAAGGGTGTCCATCCCGTTTGCTGATCATCGGGCCAGCATAAAAAACTCTCGGGTTGACTTTATCTTCTTCGGTGACTCGTTTGACTGATTTTTGGATGTCGTTAATGGGCGCGCCCATATCAAAAACAGTGGTAACACCAGAGTACAGGAATGCAGACAGGTTGCGATCAACCAGCGTGTCGTTAGGCACTCTCATTTTCCAGGTGGGGGTGCCTGGCGAGTGGGTATGCACATGCATATCAATAAGCCCAGGCATAACCATTTTACCTTGGGCATCAATAACCTCTGCGCCAGGGAGGATGATCTCTTGCTGGCTTATCTTTTCTATCTGTCCATTGCGAATCAGGATGCTTTGGCCTTTACTCACTGGCTCATCAGCATTACCGTTAAACAGCACTGTATTGCTAATGATAATGGCCGTTGGAGCGTCCCCTTTAATGGCAAGTGGAGGGGCGGAAGAAAATAGGCTGCAACCACCTGTCAGCAGGGCGCAAAACGTTAATAGAAGCCGCGTATAGAGTCTAAAGGAAGAGTGTAATCTCAAAGTCATGACGTGCACCCTGCTACATATTTGTCTGGAGGTGTATGTTGTAACCAAAATGTCGACAGAGATTAATGCAACAGTGGGTGATTAATCAAAATTATTTTTAATATACGCCTAGACGGTCTTAATCGTTGCGTAATTATGGTTAACTATCTCTAAGGTTAACTATATCGGTGTGTAATGGCATATAAAGGATTGTCTGGGCACTCGTACAACAACGGGAATGAGTATCTATTCCCCGGTACGGTACATGATGTTGGAGAACAGTTTTGATCGATTCGAAAAACCGGGACGGTGATAAGCTCGTAGCGGCAGCGATTCAACTGGAAGCAACCACGGGTGGCGTCAGCGCAAATCTTGAGCGGCTAGAGCCTCTTTGTCATGAGGCAATTTCTAAAGGCGCACAGCTGATCGCGTTACCCGAGTTCTTTACCTCTAGAGTCGCTTTTGAACAGGATGCTTATAAAGCTGTATTGCCTCCTGATAATGAGGCAGTGGATTTTCTTAAGTCAATGGCGGCCCGTCACGGTTGCAGCATTGGCGGCTCTATGCTGATTGCCGAGGCGGGCAATATCTATAACCGTTACCACTTTGTTGAACCTGAAGGCACCATACATCACCATGACAAAGACCTCCCAACCATGTGGGAGAACGCATTTTACGCACCGGGTGATGACTCTGGTGTTTTCGATACCGGTATGGGCGGTGTCGGCGCAGCGGTTTGCTGGGAGTTGATTCGTACACAGACCCTTCGACGACTGGCGGGCAAAATAGATGTTGCGATGACGGGGTCCCACTGGTGGACCCTGCCCGACAACTGGGGCAGACTGACTAGCCAGGCATTTTCTGCTATTGGCCAATATAACCGTTATTTGTCTGAAAATGCACCGTTGGAGCTAGCCAGGCACCTTGGCGTGCCCGTTATACATGCATCACATTGCGGCCAATTTAGCACCGATTTTATGTTGCTTCCGGGGGTGCCAAAAACGCTGCCATACAGCACCGAGTTTGTCGGTTGTACGCAGATTGTTGATGCACATGGTCATATTTTGGCATATCGGCAGGCGCAAGAAGGCCCCGGAGTGATCATGGCAGAAATATCCCCTGGCGCAGTTGAGCCGCGTCTTGAAACACCCAATAGGTTTTGGTTACCAGGGTTGCCGTTTGCGATGAAACTTTATTGGCATCAGCAAAATCTATGTGGCAGGTCTTACTATCGTCGCAAAGGCCGGGGGATGGGCTTACACAATGCTGTGCAGAATACGTAAAAACAAACAAGCAGAGAGCTGACCAATGAAAGGACTTTCAGAAACCGAAATATACGCATTTGCCTCTCCAATATGGGAGAACATGAACGAGTGCTCGAACAAAATAGATTATGAAGGGTTTAGTCGCGACTTCTCAGCTGATTTAAAGGAATTTGTTATTGATACCAAAGATTGACCGCAAATTGATACCATAGTTTGTCCGTTCGGATGAATTAGTTCAGCTCAGAACAGGTTTATAACCATTTCAAAATCAAACAGCCATGCTTTGATCAAACTGGCCCACCAACCCCTTTAAACTTGTCTACAAATAACGCGATTTTTTGGAAGACACTCTGCTTCTTAGTTTTGTATTGAGGGTTCAGTGGGCTCATTTTGGGGAGAGCCTCATTAAGCGCCGTACCATTTTCACTGGCATATTCGCGCTTCAAAGATGCTGAGATATAACGCTTAGCCGCATCTTCATTAAGACCTTCGGACTCAATCAACTCCTTAGCCTCTCTTCGCTGTTCTGCCTGGGCAAAAGTAAAGAAGGCATCAATAATGCTGGCCTTATCACCAATATCATCGAGATTGGTTTGATTAATAAAGTCTACGATCAAGCTCTCTTTGGCACGGTTGCCAAGGCTTGCTCGAATCAGGCGGCGGACTTCTTCAATGAGTTCAGCTTTGCTCTTGTTCTTTTTGTTGTGCTCAAAAATCAGTTCTAAAATGTAATCGAGATTGATCTCTTGGGACTTCAACAAATCGACTTCAAAAACCACATCATCCCAGTCGATGGTGGACTTTTCCTTTTCGTCCGCTGATTTCTGTCGGCGCTGCCAATCGCGCACATCGTTGTACGTCGAGCGATAGTCTTGAATCTTACGCTCGGCGGGAAGACGTATGGCCTGCAACTCAGCCAGCTTTTCATCATCCAAGTAATGCTCAGCCTTAAACGCTTCAACGGCTTCTTCGTCGCTCATGTCGACGCTTTGAAGGGCTTTCAGGGTGGCAAACTCATCATAGTTTTGCAGCACGTTTTCTACCCGCAGGTACTCTCCGAAAAGCTTGGCAAAGTCCTTCTTGTCGGACTCTTTTTCGATAGCTGAGGGATCAGGGAAGCGCTGTTCTAACTCGGTCACTACATCCATAAAGCCCCGCCGCGCTTCACCTGTCACCACATCAGTAAAACCTTCCATGTATTCCTTGTAGCTTTTCTCTAGCACTACATTCTTGGTGTTCTTGTCTCCAAACAGGGTAATGGCATCTACCGTGGCTCTTTCTAGCTCCCGAAAGGTGACAATATTGCCGAAAGTTTTGGTAGCATCGTAAATGCGGTTAGTGCGCGAAAAGGCCTGCATCAACCCGTGGTAACGCAGGTTCTTATCCACAAATAAGGTATTAAGTGTCGGCGCATCGAACCCGGTTAAGAACATGCCTACCACGATCAATAAGTCGATCTCTTTGGCTTTAACCCGTTTCGCCAAATCACGGTAATAGTTTTGGAAGCCATTACTATCGACACTGAAGTTGGTTTTAAAGAAGGCGTTGTAATCGCCTATTGCCGCATTTAAAAACTCCTTAGCGCTACTATTCATCGCTGAGACATCAAAGCTCTCATCCAAGATATCTCCCACTGCGTCCTGCTCTTCGTTCGCAGCAAAAGAAAAAATGGTGGCGATTTTCAGAGGCTTGTCTGAGTCTTTTTGCAGTTGGTTGAGGGATTCATAATACAACTTAGCCGCATTTACACTGCTCACGGCAAACATGGCATTAAAGCCCTTAGCATTCGACTGTAATCGGTGTGTCTTCTGGCGGAAGTTTTTCAGAACATACTGGGAGATTTCGCGAATACGTTCTGGGTGCAATAAGGCCTGTTTGTTTTCAAGCGCACTGAGTTTCTTCTCATCTTGCTCTGTTTCAATAGCCTTAAACTGTGCTCGCACATCGTTATAGTCCACCTTGAACTTAAGCACCTTTTCATCGCGGATCGCATCGGTGATTACGTAAGAATGCAGCTCTCGACCGAACACGCTAGCAGTGGTTTCTGCACCTAGCGCGTTTTGTGGAAAGATCGGAGTACCTGTAAAACCAAACTGATAGAACCGTTTGAATTTCTTGTTTAAGTTTTTCTGAGCTTCACCAAACTGGCTGCGGTGGCACTCATCAAAGATGAACACTACCTGTTTGTTGTAGATCGGTAAATCACCCTCGCTCTTCATCAGGTTATTGAGCTTTTGAATGGTGGTGACGACGATCTTATTATCATCTTTATCCAAATTGCGCTTTAAGCCAGCGGTACTGTCTGAGCCATTTACGCTATCAGGCGAAAAGCGTTGGTACTCCTTCATGGTCTGGTAGTCGAGGTCTTTTCTGTCGACTACAAAAAACACTTTGTCGACAAACTCCAGATCCGTAGCCAAACGTGCGGCTTTAAAGCTGGTTAAGGTTTTACCTGAGCCAGTGGTATGCCAGATAAAACCACCGCTTTCTGGGCGGCTCCAGTTTTTCGCTTCAAATGAGCTTTTCACCTTCCACAAAATACGCTCAGTGGCGGCAATCTGGTAGGGGCGCATCACCAGCAAGGTGTTGCTGACATCAAACACCGAGTAATGCAGTAACACGTTGAGCAGGGTGTTTTTCTGGAAGAAAGTGGCGGTAAAGTCTTTTAAGTCCTTGATAAGACCGTTATCGGCCTTCGCCCAGTTCATGGTGAAGTCGAAGCTGTTTTTATTGCGTTGGGTGGTATTGGCAAAGTAGCGGCTGTCGGTGCCGTTGGAGATCACAAACAACTGCAAATATTTGTAGAGGGAGTTTTCGCTGTTAAAGCTTTCTTTGCTGTAGCGATGCACCTGATTAAAGGCTTCACGAATAGCGACACCGCGCTTCTTAAGCTCGATTTGCACCAACGGCAAACCATTCACCAGAATGGTCACATCATACCGGTTGGCATGGCTGCCGGTTTGCTCGAATTGTTTGATTACCTGTACCTTGTTACGGGCAATGTTCTTTTTATCAACCAGGTAAATGTTTTTAATGCTGCCATCGTCAAACACGAAGTCGTGAATATAGTCATCGTGAATCTTGCGGGTTTTATCCAGGATGGTGTCGCTGGGCTTATCCAGATAGGTTTCAACAAAGCGCTTCCACTCACCCTCTAAAAATTCAACGCTGTTGAGGGTTTGCAGTTGAGCCCGCACATTGGCCAGCATGGCCTCGGGCTTGTTTAAACCCGGTAAATATTCATAGCCTTGATTCACCAAGTCCTGAATCAGCTCCCGCTCTAAGGCATCTTCACTCTGATAGCTCTCAGCCACTTTCCAATCCTGGTTATATTTATCGAGTACGATAAAGTTCCTGGATTCAGCAATGGTTTTATACTCGGTCATCCTATGATCCCTTTTTATTCAAGCGCTTTTTTATTTCACGATCAAAATCGGATTCGATGCGTTGCTGCTTATTAAACTTGTCATATTCTGCATGCGCCTTTTGATCGGCAAGTTTGCGAGACACTTTTCCGTAACCTTCTAGCGTTTGATATTCATTAAACGCCAGAAATTTGTTCACACTTTCGGCAAAACTTTCCATGGTAAACGTGGTACGCCTTTCAATAATGCCCTCTATGTAATCAAAGAACGCTGAGACCGCACGCTCCAGCTTTTTGATATCACCTTCACTTAAGTAGTTTTTCGCGATCGTCGCATCCGATTTCAATACCCGCCCGTCTGGTGCATTTTTATAAGTGCTCATACCCATCAGAGGTTTGCTGGCATCTGCCTTTAGCGAGATAATTTCAGACGCCGTATGTCCGGTAATGGCGAAGTGAAACTTGTCCTGAACGTGGGCATAGAACAAACGGGTGGTTTCAGACTTTGGGTCGTAGTCGACGCTGCACTCGGCAAAAATATCGGTAATCTGCTGATAAATGCGTCGCTCGCTGGCGCGGATAGAACGCACTCGCTCCAGCAGCTCGCGATAATAATCCTTGCCAAAAAAACGTCCATTTTTAAGGCGCTCATCATCCATGGCAAAACCCTTGATGATGTACTCTTTAATCAGCTGGGTGGCCCAGATTCTAAATTGCGTTGCCTGGGCTGAATTGACGCGATAGCCTACTGAAATAGCAGCATCAAGGTTGTAATACTCGAGCTTCCTTTTTACCTCTCGTTTACCTTCCTGTTGAACTGTTTCCAAAATGGAAATGGTTGCTTCTTTATCTAATTCACCGCTGGAATAAATGTTCTCCAAGTGCTTTGAAACAGCCGGGACACCTACGCCAAACAGCTCTGCCATGCGCTTTTGCGTCAACCAGATGGTCTCGTTACTTAACAGCACCTCAACTTTTACCTCGCCATTGGGTGCGGTATAAAGCAGGAATTCTGTGGTTTGGTCTTGCAGGCTTAATTCGTTTGGCATCGGGTTCCTTCCTTATGCGTTAATAACGGCCTTCTCTGGCTCTGGTTTTGGAAAGCTCAGCAGTAAATCACGATAATACTCGTATTGCTTTTGGCGCAATTCGATTTCGCGGGGTAAACCTTCGGTGATGGAGTTGATGAGGGCGTCGAATTTGTCGAGGATGGCAACGATTCGAGCTTGTTCTTCTATCGGTGGCTTGGGAATTTTCATATTATTCAGTGCTCTTAAAGTTATAGTTTTTTGAGCAGCACCTGTAGCAACTGAATTAGCTTGTTTTAATAGTTCAGAACTCTGAAGTACATGATAGAGGTATTTGGACAGCATCTTATTCTGATCGGGACGCATGATTGCAATATGTCTTTGAAATGCAAACGGTTTGTCATTTTCTATGAGAATAGGTATCCCAAATGTGCCCACAACCGTATAAAGAACATCATTTTTTCGAGCTTTGCGTTTGTCATGAAGTGCATCGTAATAACTTTGAGGCACGTATTTTGTGTTGCTAAAGTCGATTTTGTTCCGAGATGAAACATTGGAAATGGTAATAAATGGGATTCCCGAGTTAACTTTAGGAGGAGCTTGATGATCCCCATCAGAAATGCTTTCACAGCAATCTGATAACATCGCAAACGGCACGTCATCTTCAAAACTCAACAACTGGTCACGGTAGTAGTTGTATTGTTTTTTACGAGCATTAAGTTCGGTGGTCAGCTCGGTGGTCAGCTCGGTGGTCAGCTCGGTGAAGGTGTCCAGTATGCGGACGATTTCGGCTTGGATTTCCAGTGATTTCCTAGGGCTTTCTGGGCAGGGAATTGGGACAGGAATCTTTTCAACTTGATGGCTCATCAGCTTGGGATTACCCATTCCAGAGTAAACGTGCTTTTTCGCCTCAATAGAAAGCCAGTAAAATAAAAACTTGTAGTTTAGCTTCGTCTCGTCGTTAATTTTTATCGACCCACACACATTGGTGATGGAGAACTTGCCTGTACGATGAAATACCGTTCCAGCATTAGCCCCATCAGTTGTCCAACTAATATACTCGCCATCAAAATCAAATGTATCAATTTTCCCAATCATTCCATTTTTTGCAGTTTGAGAGCTGTAAACGGGAAATTCTCCTGCGTTATCGACAAGATACCCCTTTGACATTACGCGGCCGCGTTTCAGTGTTGTTATCGTTCCTAACGCCTTCCACTCAACCTCAACCCCATCCAGCAACTTTTCCATAAAGCTTAGATCGCTCATCCCTCAATCTCCGCAACGATTCCATCAATCTCATTTCGCAACTGATCGATCTTGGTAACGGTAACTTTCAGCTCGGCATTGAGCTTGGCAATATCAATCACTTCGCGGATATCTTTAGCTTCAACATAAGTGCTCACCGACAGGTTGTAATCTTTAGCTACTTCTTCATAGGGCACTGACAGAGCAAAGTGATCCACATTCGCTTTGCTATCAAACACATCCATGATCTGCTTAACATGATCGTCAGTGAGAGTATTGTTATTGGTCTCTTTCTTAAACAGCCCGCTGGCATCAATAAACTGTGTATTGGTATCCGTTTTATGTTTGGAGAGCACCAGAATAGTCACGGCGATAGTGGTACCAAAAAACAAATTAGGTGCAAGTGAAATGACCGTTTCGACGTAGTTGTTATCGACCAGATACTTACGGATTTTCTGCTCAGCACCGCCTCGGTAGAAAATACCCGGAAAGCAAACAATGGCTGCACGGCCTTTGCTCGATAGGTAGCTCAGTGCATGTAACACAAAGGCAAAATCAGCCTTGGATTTTGGTGCGAGTACGCCCGCAGGTGCAAAACGTTCATCGTTAATTAGGGTTGGGTCGTCACTGCCTATCCACTTCACTGAATAAGGTGGATTGGAGACAATGGCATCAAAGGGTTTATCTTCACCAAAGTGTGGGTCGGTTAGAGTATTGCCTAGCTGCATATTGAACTTGTCGTAGTTGATGTTGTGCAAAAACATATTCATACGGGCCAGGTTGTACGTGGTGTGGTTTATCTCCTGCCCGAAGAACCCTTCTTCAATCGTATGTGCGTCGACATGTTTTGTGGCCTGCAAAAGCAGCGAACCGGAACCGGCGGCAGGGTCATAGATTTTATTGACGCTGGTTTGCTTGTGCATGGCCAGTTGCGCGATTAGCTTGGAAACATGCTGCGGAGTGAAAAATTCGCCGCCGGATTTACCGGCATTGGCAGCATAGTTCGAGATGAGAAACTCGTAGGCATCGCCGAACAGGTCTATATGAGCCGCATCGAATTTGCCAAACTCCAGACCTGCGACGCCTTTCAGTACATCAGCCAATCGGTTATTTTTTTCTTTTACCGTATTCCCTAAGCGATTACTGGTGGTATCGAAATCGGCAAATAGGCCTTTTATGTCGCCTTCTGATGGGTATCCGCTGGCCGAAGCTTCGATTGCGGCAAAGATTGCGGCTAAGTCGGTGTTCAGGCTTTCATTCGTCTTGGCATTTTTGGCGACATTCACAAACAACTGGCTTGGGTAGATGAAGTAGCCCTTGGTTTTAATTGCGTCGTCTTTGATGTCTGGCGTAATCACCTCGTCGCCTAGCGATGCGTAATTGATACTATCGTCATCGGCTTCAATGTAACTAGCAAAGTTTTCGCTGATAAAGCGATAAAACAGAGTGCCAAGGACATATTGTTTAAAGTCCCAACCATCGACTGAGCCACGCACATCGTTGGCGATGGCCCAAATTTGACGTTGAAGGGCAGCACGTTGTTGGATGCTTGTCACTCTAAAATTCCTTTTGGTTTGTTTTTTGTATTATCGTAAGCGTGTGAGGAGACTCTGCATTATACGGAGAAAGCCCAATCTTTAGAATTGGGCTTAAAAACTTCAAATAAAATAAGGAGGTTAGACAGCATGTGGAACTGACGTTGCTATCCAGTTTGACAGTAAGTTAACCCCTAGCCCAATCGATACAGCTGGGAATACTGCAAGCCAAAGCGTGCTATTTGCACTAATCGCTTCCCAAATTTCATCATTTGGTTTTTTGAGTAAAATTAAGTCCGAGTAGGCTATTAACTCAATATACAAGCTTGCCATGTGCGCACCGATGCTTATAAGCCCGATACCACATATCAATTTACTTACTCTCCAATTGTCTCCTCGGTTATAGCTTGCATAGATTAAAAATGCCACGAAAACTGGCATAGCTATTAACCAGCCCGTTAAATTAGGTAATTCAGATATTTCCATAAAAACTCCACAATAAAACTAAAAAAGAAGGAGGGTGTACCTCCTTCTTGGATACCACTTCGCTCTAATTCGGCAAAGAGCGCCAGTGCGCACCAACTGCTTCCCAACGACCAAATCTGAATCGATGATAAGCAATCACACGAACAACTTTTGAAGTATTCATGGCTAATTCCTCTTATAAGTTTATAGAGGGATCTCTTGTAATGTGGAGTAACAGAAGCTAATCTAAGTGTGAGTTCACTTGGTATGCCCCTGAGGTTTGAGACCTCCGGTATACAACCTGAAGTTTGATTTCTGCAAAAATCAAACTTCTCGCTCCACAGAATAGGCTTTAGGTTTTTCCCAAAGCCTATTTTTCTTTCCGAACTCCTTTAAATTTCTTACCGTCAGATTTTACATCCATAAACCTTCCTGTCGTTGTGTCTCTTTTGACCCAATGCCCCGAAGGAGTCTGAGTCTGAGATCGTTGCTTTACTGCCCCGTGGCGACGGTTGTCACCTGAAACGCCATTTTTTGCCATATCAATTTTCCTCTAATTAAACACAAGTTGTCTGCATAGCAAGAAATAGGATTTATCCCTATCAATACCACACAACGCAATTAGAACATGAATTGACCTGCATGTCTATAAAGTGGATGTGCATATTATATATTTAGAGTTACAAATATAATATTATTTGTATTTGATATAGTGATTTTATACGTTAAGATTAAGAAAAACACAATTTAATGGTGATTCTTTATGGCTGATATCAAAGGCCATGCTTTTCACGGGCTTGTTGAAAAGCATGGAATTCAAAGCGCAGAAAGGCTTGCTTATATCGACTTTCTTCTTAGATTTACCGGTGGCTTAAGTCGTTCTGACATAACCAATTTTTTTGGGCTGGGTGATGCAGCCGCATCCAAAGAAATTTCATTTTATAAGGCGCAAAAAGAAAACAATGTCGACTATGACCGAGTATTACGTCGAAATGGCATTCTTAGAGAAACCTATCAACCCTTAGTAGATATTGATGCAGATACGGCTCTTGGCATGCTGGCTAATGGATTCAATAAAACAAAGCTCCAACACAAACCAATAATCCCTTATAGTCGCGTAGGTAATTCGCCTAAGATCTTAGATGTTGATTTAGTCAGCAAAGTAACTCGTGCGATAAGCTCTAAAAATATAATTAAGTGCCATTACATGTCCGGCTCTAGCAGCAATCATGGCGAAAGAACTCTTGTTCCAACAACAATTTTTTTTGATGGCATATCCTGGATGTTTCGAGCATTTCATAGAGAAAGCAATGAGTTCAAATGTTTTAACTTTTCGCGCTTAAAAGAAGTTGAAGAGTGTCCGCAAGACTTCGCAAATAACAACGAAACAATAGAATCAGACGCTGATTGGCAACTGACCACACTGGTTCATTTAACACTTCATCCATCCCTAACCGATAAGAAGAAGGCGGAAATCAGACAAGAGTATGATTTAGACATAGATCAAGATGAATTCGTAGTCAGCGAGAAAGCGGCGCTCATCTATTATTTAGTTTGGCATTGGAAAATAGATACCGCAGATACTCCAGACATGAATAGCTCTTATAACTTTTTCTTAGGCAACGGCAATACGCTAAAACACCTAAAGTGCATGGAGAATGTATTTCGTTAGCAGAGGTGTCAGAATTTAAACCAAAAGGCAGCGATGCAGGATTAAAGCTGCCAACTCCTTTTAATACAAACTATCGACAAATTCATTTTTTCTTTTTCGCCTCCGCCAACAGAAAGTGCAATTTTAATGTACAGGTACAACTCCCCCTCGGCGCAGTATTTTTAAGGGCTCCCGAGAAAACGCACCTAAACTATTCCTCTTTGCATTTTTAAAAGTACGATAAAACTGTACATTTACCTTTAAATTACTCTATTGGTAACAATAGATATAACTACAGGGGTCATAATGACTCCATTTGGTAGTGCCCTGACTACATTAAGAAGAAGCCGAAAACTTCAGCAACGCGAGTTAGCCGAGCTTGTAGGAGTTTAAGGTGGGCAAACAAAAAGAGCGGCTGATGTGCCGCTCTTTTTGTTTCAAGGTTTCTCACCCTTAACTTATACAATATGGTCAGTAGAGAAGTAGTTAGTCTTGCTCCACTTACGGCTGTGGTGCTTACGCACTTTTGAACGAAGCTTACCGTTGACATAGACATACCCTAAAAAGGTCGTGCCGCGGAAGTTGTATTTTGTAGACCAGCCTGTCCAGTAGCTATAACCACCAGAGATGGCTTTAAGGGCTTTGCTGTCTAGCTCGTTGCTAGTAGTAAGGTCTGCAATGTTCAATGAGTTAAGAGCTAAAGTTGTCATCATCGTATCCTCTGAGTAGATCTTTCTAAGTGTTTTTGAGTTTAAGTAGTAGAACCTTTCATGTTGCTTGGTTGGTTCGTACTTAAGATATTGCAGAGGCTGTGCCAAGGTTTGATTTAAATAATCATATTTTTTTAACTAATTGATAATAAATGTATTTAAATTACATTGCCTTGAGCTTGGAGGTTTTATTGGATATTTGTTATTTCTGTTTTGTTAGTCAAAAACAAACTAAAAAATAGAATTGTTTTGTTAAAACAAATATTTTAATGCGTTAGTCTGATTGGTTTATACCTGTACCTGCATCGTTATTTCTTCTTTTGAGTCACTTAGTCATTCCTGCGAAGGCAGGAATCCATTTTTAGCGCCTCTCAAATTTCCATTCCCCTTAATGGTATTAAGACTACAATCTAAGGGTAGGTTTTTAGCTCTTCCCACATAGGCTTTTCACTTAAGGAGCAGGTCATGAAAATTATTGCGTTTGCAGCGAGTAACCATAGAAAGTCCATTAATAAGCAGCTGGTTGAGTATGCGGCTCATCTGTTGAACAAAGCAGATGTTGAGGTGTTGGATTTGAACGACTATGAGTTGCCTTTATACAGCCAGGATAAAGAGGAGGAGCTAGGGCACCCTAAACTGGCGAAAGACTTCCTGGCAAAAATAGGTGAGAGTGACGGCATTATTATTTCGTTTGCTGAGCACAACGGTTCTTACTCTGTTGCCTATAAAAACCTGTTTGACTGGTGTTCACGTATTGAACCCAAAGTGTATCAAAATAAACCGATGGTTCTCTTATCGACATCTCCCGGCCCAAGGGGTGGGGCGAGTGTATTAGCAACAGCGGTGCAATCTGCGCCATATTTCAATGGTGTGGTGAAAGCGAGCTTATCTATTCCGAGCTTTTTTGATAATTTTGACGCCGC